>CBINJL010000148.1:0-7044 GCA_966250925.1 uncultured Opitutus sp.
CGGCTGCGGCAAATCCACCCTGCTTTCCATCCTCGGCCTTCTCGATACGCCGACCGACGGCACCTATCTCCTCAACGGCCGTCCGGTTCAGGGACTGTCGCTGCCGGAACGCGCGCGCATTCGCAATCGCGAGATCGGATTCATTTTCCAGTCGTTCAATCTGATCGGCGATCTGACCGTCTACGAAAACGTCGAGCTGCCGCTCACCTACCGCGGCATGCCCGCGGCCGAGCGCAAGGAACGCGTGCTCGAAGCGTTGGAAAAAGTCGGCATGGGCCATCGCGCCAAACACCTGCCGTCGCAACTCTCCGGCGGTCAACAGCAGCGCGTCGCCGTGGCCCGCGCCCTCGCCGGCCACCCGGCCGTGCTGCTTGCCGACGAGCCGACCGGCAATCTCGATTCGAAAAATGGCGAGGCCGTGATGGATCTGCTCGCCGAGCTCCATCAGGGCGGCGCGACCATCGTGATGGTCACGCACGACGCCCGCTTCGCGCGCAACGCCGAACGCACGATTCACGTCTTCGACGGCCGCGTCGTGCAGGAGCAGGTCGAGACCGATCCGACGCATTGATCATTTTGCCGCCGCAGGCGCGAAACTCCTGCGGCGCTCCCTCTTTCCGCGGCCGTTCTGCGGCCACGGGAAAACCCCAACATGTTATTGTTGTTGTAGTGTTGAACAAGCGGCCGGTCCCCGCGTGACCGGCCGCATTGTTCGCCGAACCCTGCGGCCTTTTCCGCCCCCGCGATGACCCTTCTCCGGTTTGCCTTTCGCAAGATCCTGCAGCAGCCGCTCTACGCGCTGCTCGCCATCGGCACGCTCGGCATCGGCATCGGCGCCGTCGCCACCTGTTTCTCGGCGGTCAACACGATGCTCTTTCGTCCCCTGCCCGGCGCCGGCGACGCCGAGCGGATGATCTGGATCAGCCAGACGATGGCCGATGACAAAGACGCCGCGGAAGCGCCGCACATCATCGGCCTGAACTACGCCGATGCCCTGGAATTCAAGCAACGCACCCGGCATCTGGAATCTGTTTGGCTGCACACTTCGCTGACCGTGATCGTGGCCGGCGAATCCGCCCCGCTTCGTTTTCTCGGCACGCGCATCGATCAAGCCGCGTTCGATGCCATTCGGGTTCAGCCCACATTAGGTCGCAATTTCATCCCGGCCGATGTCGTCGCCGGCGCCGAACCGGTGGCACTGTTTTCGGACAAGGCCTGGCAGGATCGTTTCGGACGTGACCCCGGGGCGCTCGATTCGGTGGTGGAAATCAACGGCGTGCCCACCCGCATCGTCGGCATCATGCCGCCCGGTTGGCGCTACCCTGAATACTCCGACGTCTGGCTGCCGCTGTCGCAGGATTACCTGAGCGATGACAACAAGGTCTGGAGCGAGCGCGGCTACTTCTTTTTCGACGCCCATGCGAATCTCGCTCCAGGATCGACGCTGAGCCAGGCGACCGCGGAACTCGAACACATCGCCGCGGAACTGGCGGCACAGTATCCAGAAACCAATGACGGCATCGGCGTCGCCGTCGGATCATGGCGCAGCACGGCCAATCGCGACGCGCTCTACTTCACCCTGCTGCTGTTCGGCGCCGGCATCGCCATCTTTCTCATCAGTTGCGCCAATATCGCCAACCTGCAGCTCGCGCGTGGCAGTGATCGTGGTCCCGAGATCGCGGTGCGGCTCGCGCTCGGCGCCACGCGCGGTCGCATCTTTCGCCAACTCGCCGTCGAAAATCTGGTGCTCGGACTGCTCGGATCGGCCGCCGGCATCGTGATCGCGCTTTGGGGCATGGACGGCGTGATGCAGTCACTCAACATCGACGCCCCATTCTGGCTGCGGCTCGATCCCGATTGGCGCGTGTTGCTTTTCACCGCCGGAGCCGGTGTGGCTGCGAGCTTCATCTTCGGGCTCGCGCCGGCCTGGCGCGATTCCCATGCCGATGTGACGGCCGGGCTGAAGGAAAGCTCACGCACCGGAATGGATCAGGGCCTCTACGGCCAACGTCTGCGCAACGGCATCGTGGTGGCCGAGATTGCCCTCGCCCTCGTGCTGCTGGTCGGAGCCGGGCTGATGACCCGCAGCTTCCTCAAACTGCGGGCCATCGATCTCGGCTACGAATCGAATTCACTGCTCACCTTTCGGGTCGGGTTCCCTGTCGGTTACGCGCAGGACGAGCAGGAAATGGCTGAATTCTTTGCCACGCTGCCGCGACGTTTGGAACAGTTACCCGAAGTCGAGCACGCCGGCGCCATCACGCAATTACCCGGCACCGGCAGCGATCTCATCACCGCCGCCTTGGTCACGCCGGAAAACGCAGCGGCTCCGACCGACGCCCTGACAACGTTTGAAAAGGTCGCGCACCGTGCGGCGACCGCGGGATATTTTTCCGCGGTGGGAGTGCCGTTGCTGGCCGGACGGGATTTTACCGATGGCGACACCGCGCCTGATGCCCGCGAACTCATCGTCGACAGTCGCTTCGCGGCCGCCGCAGGGCTGACGCCAGCCGAAATCATCGGTCGACGCATCCTGAGCGACTCGCCGAAAGCCCGCGCCTGGCAACCGGAAGGCGGGGTGGTTGTGGGCGTGGTCGGGGCGATCCGCGACGACCACAACCAGCCTGACTCCTATCCGACGCTCTACACCTCGCATCGGCAGGCGCCGCCCAACTTCATGTCGATCGCGCTGCGCACCCGCGGCGATCCCGCGGCCCTGGCCGCGACCATTGGCAACGAAGTGCTCGGAGTTCACGCCGGCATGCCGATCTACGATGTGCTGACCGGCGAACAGCGCGTGCTGCAGTCCATCTGGCAGCAATACTTTTTCTCCCGCCTATTTCTGTGCGCCGGCATCATTGCCGTGGTGTTGGCGTGCATCGGGATCTACGGCGTGATGACGTTTGCCGTCACCATGCGCCGTCACGAAATCGGCCTGCGCATGGCGCTCGGCGCCCCCGCCTCCGAAGTGGTGGGCGAGGTTGTGCGCAAAGGCCTGCATCTGGTGGTGCTCGGACTCGGTTCCGGGTTTCTCGCCGCCAGTGCGCTGGCCAGTCTGCTGGCCGGCAACCTCTACGGCATCACGCCGCACGATCCGCCCACCTTTGTGATCGTGCCCGCCTTGCTCGCCGCCGTCGCCATCGTCGCCTGTTACCTGTCGAGTTGGCGTGCCACCCGCATCGATCCGATGACCGCCATGCGCGCCGACTGAGCTCCCGGCTCGGCCTCCGGCGCCCAACCTTGTTTTCGCCATGTTCGAAACCTTTTTTCAGGACCTCAAAATCGGTCTGCGTATTCTCAAAAAGGAAAAGTCCTTTGGCGCCCTCGCCGTGTTCGTTCTCGCCATCGGCATCGGCGGCGTGACCACGCAATATGCCGTCGTCAACGGCGTGCTCATGCACGCCTTCGATTTCCCGCACGCAGACCGACTCGTCGACGTGCAGATGGTCGATCCGGAGAACTTTCAGCCCAACAATTTCAACGCCCGCATGACGACGGCGGATTTCGCCGAGATCAAGGCGCGCGCGACCACGTTCGACGCGTTTGCCGGCTACCTCAACGGCTCGACCATCAACCTCACCTACCAGAACCAACCGCGTCGCTACACCGGCGGCTACGTCACCCATGACTTCTTCCGCACGCTCGGCGTCTCCCCGGTGATCGGCCGCGATTTTCTGCCCGAGGAGGACCGCCCCGGTGTCAACAAGGCGGTCATTCTCAGCGACGGTTTGTGGAAGAGCGATTTTGGTGGCGATCCGGCGGTGATCGGGCGCGCCGTCCGCGTCAACGGCACGCCGGGCGAGGTGGTGGGAGTGATGCCGCCCGGCTTCACTTTTCCGGCCAACGAGCAACTCTGGGTGCCGGTCAATTCGTCGTTTCCGGTGCGGCCGCGCAATGATCGCGACATCAACTTCATCGCCGTTCTGGCGCGCCTCGCGCCCGGGATCACACTCGAACAGGCACAGTCGGGAATCACCGCGTTCGCACGCCAGTTTGCGACGGAGTATCCCGACACCAACGCGCCCTTCACCCTCGGCTATGTGCGTCCGCTGGTGGCGGCGTTCACGCCGTTCAATGTGCGCGGCATGCTGCTGGCGATGCTGGCGTTCTGCGTGGTGGTGCTGCTGATCGCCTGCGTCAACGTCATGAACATGCAGTTCGCCCGCGCGACGCTGCGGGCCAAGGAACTCGCCATCCGCTCCTCGCTCGGCGCCACTCGCGTGCGCCTGATTCGACAGATGCTGACCGAAAGTCTTTTGCTGGCCGGTATCGGCGCCGTCGCCGGGGTTTCGTTGGCACTCTGGGCGACCGACTACCTCGACAAGCTGGTGCATGCCGGCACCAATCCCGTGCCCGGCTGGATCAGTTTCGATCTCGACTTCAAGGTGCTCGGAATCGTCATCGCCACCACGGTGATTGCAGCGGTGGTTTCCGGGTTCGTGCCGGCCTGGATGTCGTCGCGTGCCAGCGCCATGGATGTGCTCAAGGAAGGCGGCCGCGGCAACACCTCGCGCTCGGTCATGATCGTGACCCGCGGTCTGGTCGTGTTTCAAATTCTCGCGACCTGCGTGCTGTTGATCGGTTCGGTGCTGCAACTGCGCTCCATTCACAATCAACGCACCATCGACTACGGCTACGACACCACCGCCGTGCTCGGCGCCCGCATGGGCCTGATGGAAGGTGACTATCCGACCAATGGCGAACGCCAGCTTTTCTATGAACGTCTGCTGCGGGAAATTCGCGCTTCCGGTCAGTTCGAGACGGCCGCGTTGACCAACCGCTTCCGCATGGTCTTTTCCGGCGGCAGTTCGATCGAGATCGAAGGTCGCGAATACCTGGACGACTCCGAGCGGCCGAACGCGCAACTGGAGAATGTGACACCGGACTACTTTGCGACGCTCGGCACACGTCTGCGCGAAGGACGCGATTTTCGTGAGGAAGACAGCGATCAACGCGAGCCGCTGGCGATCGTGAACGCCACCTTTGCCCGCATCCATTTCGGCCGCGAAAGCGCGCTCGGCCGCCGGTTCCGCACCACCTTGCAAAATGGCACCAATGCCGGCCCGTGGCGCACCATCGTCGGCGTGGTTGAAGACGTGCGCATGCAGGGACCGTTCAACAATCAGGCCGACGGCGCGGGATTCTACGTGCCCTACTTCGCCTCGGCTTTCGGCCCCGCGGCGGAGGCTCCGGTCGCCCAGCAATTCGGCACATTGCTGGTCAAGCCGCGCGGCAACCAGCGCCCTGAAGCCCTCGCCGCCACCGTGCAGGGCCTGGTTAATCGCGTCGATCCGAACCTGCCGCTGTATTTTGTCGAGACCCCTGCCACCAGTCTCGAAGCGTTCACCGCGCAGAATCGCATCGTCGCCGGCATGTTCAGCATCTTCGGCGTGGTCGCGGTGTCACTGGCGGCGGTGGGGCTCTACGGCGTGATGAGTTTTTCGGTCAATCAACGCACGCAGGAGTTCGGCGTGCGACTGGCCCTCGGGGCCAATGCCGGTTCGCTGCAGCGCATGGTGCTGCGCCAGGCCGGCGGACAATTATTGATCGGTCTCGCCCTTGGTGTGGCCATCGCGCTGGCGATCGCGACGGCCGGCGGCGAAGGCCTGCGCAATACGCTCATCGGCGTGAGTCCGCGTGATCCGGGACCGTATCTCGCGGTGGCCGCCTTGCTCACCCTGGTGGCTGCCTTCGCCACCTACTTCCCCGCGCGTCGTGCCACTCGCGTCGATCCCATGATCGCGCTGCGAGCCGAGTAATTTTCCAGCCCCCACTCTTTATCCGGTTTCCCCATGTTTCGCTTTAATCAAATCCTGCGCCGTCTCGCCCGCGAACGCGGTTTCACCGCCACCGTGCTGCTGACCCTCGCGCTGTGCATCGGCGCCAACGTCACCATCTTTGCCGTCGTCGACGCCATCCTGCTGCGGCCGCTGCCGTTTCCCGACGCCGATCGGCTGGTGACGCTGCGCAACTCTTATCCCGGTGCGGGCGCGCCGCTCAGCGGCGCGTCATTGCCCAACTACTACGACCGCCGCAACGGCGCCATGGCGGGCTTCGAATCCATCTCAATTGTGCAAGGCGGCAGCGTCATTCTCGGCGAGGCCGGTTCGCCTGACCGCGTGGCCCGCGACCGGGTGTCGCCGGAGTTTTTCGCCACCCTCGGCGTGCCGCTGGCGATGGGCCGCACGTTCTCCGAGGACGAACTGCTTTACGCGAATGCCCAGGTGCTGATCCTAACCCACGAGTTTTGGCAGAATCATTTCAACGGTGATCCTCAGGTGCTGGGCCGTCAGGTGATGATCGACGGATTGTCCTGTTCGGTGATCGGCGTATTGCCGCCGGGATTCCAGTTTCTCAACAGCGAGGCAAAGTTCTTCATGCCCTACGCGTCCGATCCAAATGATCGCGGCCCGCAGCGACGACACTCCAACAATCACAGCATGATTGGCCGACTGGCCCCGGGGGTCTCGCTCGCTGCGGCGCAAAGCACGATGGACGCGTTTAATTCCGCCCAGCTCGAAACCGACCCCTACGCCGAGATGGTGCGTAATGCCGGATTCAATACCAAGGTGATCGGCATGCATGACGACATCGTCCGTGAGGTGAAGGACGTGCTCCTGCTGCTGCAGGCCGGCGTGCTGGCGCTGTTGATCATCGGCGGGGTCAATCTGGTCAACCTGCTCCTCGTTCGCGCCCATGGTCGGGCCAAGGAATTTGCGGTGCGACAGGCGTTGGGCGCCGGCACCCGCCATCTGACCAGCGAGATCGTATCCGAAACGGTATTACTGTCGGTCGCAGGCGGCCTGCTGGGCATTCTCGTCGGCGTGTTCGGCATCGATCTGCTGGCGCATCTCGGCACCGACCGACTGCCGATGGGCGTCGTCATCGCCTTCGACAGTCGCATCGCCGTGGTCAGCCTCATCGGTGCCACACTCGTCGGGCTGCTGCTTTCGGTGCCGGTCATCCTGCTGTTCCTGCGGCACAATCTTGCGCCGGCTCTGGCGGCCGAATCGCGCGGGGGCACGGTCTCACGGGCAGCCCAGT
>CBINJL010000149.1:0-7027 GCA_966250925.1 uncultured Opitutus sp.
GAGGTGAAGCGGGAAGTCCATGCGCGGACGGGTAACGCGACGCGGCCCGGCGTCAAATCGTCGACCTGATTGGGATCGAACGCTCGGCGGGCGGACGACGCGGTGCGTTTACAGCCGCACTTTCGAATCGAGGGCGCGTTTACGGGTTTTCGGGTAGTCGGCGATGGCGTGCAGACCACGGCTTTCCTGGCGCTGCAAGGCGCAGTTTACGATCAGGCGCGCGACGGTGGTGAGGTTGCGCAACTCCAGCAGTTCGGGATCGACGGAGAAATTCCAGTAGTAGTCCTGGATTTCGCGTTCGAGATTGGTGATACGGGTGCGGGCGCGTTCGAGGCGTTTGGTCGTGCGCATGATGCCGACGTAGTCCCAGAGGGTGCGGCGCAACTCGTCCCAATTGTGGCTGATGACAACGCGTTCGTCGTCGTCGGTGCCGCCGAGATCGATCCATTTCGGAATCGGCGCGTTTTTTGTGCGGGGACGGCGTTTGAGATACGACGTGACGGAACCGGCGGCGCGATGGGCCACGACCACGGCTTCGAGCAGGGAATTGCTGGCCAGACGGTTGGCGCCGTGCAGGCCGGTGCAGGCGACCTCGCCGCAGGCGTAGAGACCGGGCAGTTCGGTTTCGCCGGCGAGATTGGTGGCGACGCCGCCGCAGGTGTAGTGCGCGGCGGGGACGACGGGCAGGAAATCGGTGGCGAGGTCGTAGCCGAGCTCCTTGCAGGTGCGATAGATTTTCGGGAAACGGCGGCGCAGGTAGGCCGCGTTGCGATGGGTGATGTCGAGCCAGACGTGCGGCGTGCCGCTGGCCTTCATCTCGGTGTCGATGGCGCGGGCCACGATGTCGCGCGGCGCGAGGTCGGCCTGATGATGGTAGCGCGGCATGAAGGCCTCGCCGGCGAGATTGCGCAGGATGGCGCCTTCACCGCGCACCGCCTCGCTGATGAGAAAACGGCGGTTGTCGGCGGTGAAGAGCGTTGTCGGATGGAATTGAATGAACTCCAGGTTGCGAATCTCGACGCCGGCGCGATAGGCCATGGCGATGCCGTCGCCGGTGGCGATCTCGGGATTGGTGGAGTATTGATAAACCCGGCCGGCGCCGCCGGTGGAGAGCATTACGATCGGCGCGCGAAACGTGATCACGCGGCTGTCGTGCACATCGAGCGCGTAGAGGCCGTGGACGCGGCGCTGCTTGCCTTTGCCTGTAGTGATAAGATCGATACCGAAAAGATGTTCGTAGAGGGCGACGCGCGGCTCGCGGCTGATGGCGCGCAGCAGCGCGTCCTCGATCGCCTTGCCGGTCATGTCCTTCACATGCAGAATGCGTCGGGCGCTGTGACCGCCCTCGCGGCCGAGGTCGTAGGCGCCGGAGGCTTCGCGGGAAAACTTGAGCCCGAGCTCGACCAGTTCCTGCACGCGGGCGGGGCCGTCACGCACGATCTCGCGCACCACGCTTTCGCGACAGAGACCGTCGCCGGCGATCAGCGTGTCCTGGACGTGCTTTTCCACATCATCGTCGGGACTGGTGACGGCGGCGATGCCGCCCTGGGCCCAGTTGGTGTTGGAATCGGCCTTGGTCTTTTTGGTGAGGATGGCGACCGAGTGGCCGGCCTGGGCGGCTTTCAGCGCGAAGCTGAGACCGGCGATGCCACTGCCGAGGACGAGAACGTCGAACGAGGAAGACATGACAAGAGACGGAAAAGGAAAATCAGGCGCGGTCGCCCAAGGGGCGTTGCAGGATAACGACATCGAGCCAGCGGTCGAATTTGTGGCCGACGTCCTTCATGGTGCCCGCATGAGTGAAACCGGCGGATTCGTGCAGGCGCACGGAGGCGTGGTTGGTGCTGTCGCCGACGAGGGCGAGCAGTTGTTTGAATCCGGCAGCGGTGGCGAGGGTGATCAGGCGATCGAGCAGTTGCCGGCCGATGCCGCGGCGCAGGAACTCAGGGTGAAGATAAATGGAATCCTCGACGGTGAACCGGTAGGCGTGGCGCTCGCGAAACGGGCCGAGATAGGCGAAACCGGCGACGGCGCCGTCGTATTCAGCAACCAGATACGGATAGCCGCGGCCGGTGATGGTGGCGAAGCGGCGCTGCATTTCCACGACGTCGGGCGGTTCGGTTTCGAACGTGCCGGTGCCGTGCAGGACGTGATGGGCGTAAATGGCCTGGATGGCGGGAATGTCGTCGGCCGAGGCGGGCCGCAGGGTGGCGGGGTTCACAGCAAAGTGTTGTCGATCAGGCGGGTTTCATCGACCCACGCCGCGATGGCGAGCAGGGATTTGCCGGGCACGAGTTCGCGCAGCGGCTGCATGGTGGCGGGATCGACGATGGCCACGTAGATGACGCGGATCTGGCGGTGTTCGGCCAGCAGGTGGGTGGCCTCGGCGATGAGGCGTTCGGCGCGACGTTCGCCCTTGTCGACCATGGTGCGGATGGTTTGCAACGTGCGCGGGATGGCGAGGGCGGCCTGGCGCTGGGTCGGCGTGAGGTAGGCGTTGCGCGAACTGAGGGCGAGGCCGTCGGTGTCGCGCGTGGTGGGCGCGGCCACGATCTCGACCGGCATGTGCAGGTCGGCGACCATCTTGCGGATCACGGCGACCTGCTGGGCGTCCTTTTGTCCGAAGATCGCGACGGACGGCTGCACGATGTTGAACAGCTTGGCGACGATGGTGGTGACGCCGCGGAAGTGCGACGGGCGCGAAACGCCTTCGAGCGGCTTGGCGACGTTTTCCTCGGTGATGTAGGTCGAATAGTCGGCCGGATAAAGTTCGTCGCGGGTTGGCGTGAAGACGACATGGGCGCCGGCGGATTCACACTTGGCCAGATCGCCGTCGAGATCACGCGGGTAACGGGAAAAGTCCTCGCTGGGGCCGAACTGGGTCGGGTTGACGAAAATGGAAACCACCACGATTTCGGCCCGGGTGCCGGCAAGGCGCACCAAGTCGAGGTGTCCCTGATGGAGCGCGCCCATGGTGGGGACGAAGGCAACGGTGCGGCCGGCGGCCCGCCACTCGCGGGACAGCGACTGCATTTCGGAGAGGGTGGGACAGAGTTGCATGGCGTGGGAGCGGCGGCGTGGGGGGCGTGCGGCGAAGGCCGGACGCAAGGACGAAGCGGGCTTGATCAAATTCCGGCGGGGCGGCTTATTCAAGTTTTTGCCCGGTCAACCCGCCGGCGTCGTCCTTGTTCTCCCGAATCCTTTTCCGTCCATGATCCGTATCAACGAACACTACCTGAAGCTGAAGGCTTCGTATCTCTTCGCCGACATCGCCAAGCGCGTGAACGCCTACACTGCGGCCAATCCCGACAAGCCGCTGATCCGCCTCGGTATCGGCGACGTGACGGAGCCGTTGCCCGAAGTCTGCGTCAAGGCGCTGCACGAAGGCGCGGACGAGCTGTCGAAGCGCGAAACGTTTCGCGGTTACGGGCCGGAGCAGGGTTATGCGTTTCTCCGTGAAGCGATCGCGCAGGGCGATTACGCCAGCCGTGGCTGCGCGATCTCGGCCGACGAAATTTTTGTGTCGGACGGCGCGAAGTGCGACAGTGCCAACATCCAGGAAATCTTCGCCGAGGAAGGCCTGAAGCTCGCCATCCCGGACCCGGTGTATCCGGTTTACATCGACACCAACGTGATGGCCGGCCGCACCGGCGCCAACGTTGACGGGCGTTATCAGGGCGTGACTTATCTGGATTGCACGCCGGAGAACAACTACGTGCCGGCGATCCCGAGCGAGCCGACTGATCTCATCTATCTCTGTTTCCCGAACAACCCGACCGGCGCGGTCGCGACCCGCGAGCAGCTCGAAGCCTGGGTCGCCTACGCCAAGGCCAACCAGGCGATCATCCTCTACGATGTCGCCTACGTGGCCTTCATCCGCGACGAATCGATCCCGCATTCGATCTACGAGATTCCGGGTGCGGACGAAGTTGCGATCGAGTTGCGCAGCTTTTCGAAGACCGCCGGATTCACCGGCACGCGCTGCGCCTACACTGTGGTGCCGAAGAAGCTCCAGGCCTACGACTCGACCGGCAAGGCGCACTCCGTGCACGCGATGTGGAACCGTCGTCACACGACCAAGTTCAACGGCGTTTCCTATCCGGTGCAAAAGGCGGCCGCGGCGACCTACACGCCGGAAGGTCAGGCGCAGGTGAAGGAGAAGACCGATTTCTATCTGGAGAACGCGGCGCTCATCCGGCAGGCGATGATCGATCTCGGTTTTTCCTGTGTCGGCGGCGACAACGCGCCCTACATCTGGATCAACACCGGCCGTGATTCGTGGGAATTTTTTGACCTGTTGCTCAACAAGGCCGGCGTGGTGTGCACGCCAGGCGCCGGGTTCGGCAAGTGCGGCGAAGGCCATGTGCGCATCAGCGCCTTCAACTCGCGCGCCAACGTTGAAAACGCACTCAAGCGTATCGCCGCGGCGCTTGCCTGAACGGCGCGGGATTTGCTAGCTCGCGGGTGTGGTAAACGCCCGCAAGCCCCGACGGGAGAATGACTCGCGTCCGTCGGGGCGCGAGGCGGCAAAATATTTTCGAAAACGGTATGTGATCGCGCTGGGCGCGGTCGCGTTGCTCGCGATCGCCGGGCAAGTGGTGGTGCAGGTGGCGCTCAGCCGTCAGCGACAGGGAGGGCATCTGGTCAACGAAGCCGGTTATCAGCGGATGCTGAGTCAGCGTCTGGCGCTGAAGTTGGTGCTGGCGTCGGCGGAGGATGCGGACGGCGATGCGGCGGCGCGGGTGGCGGAGATCGGGGCGTTGCGTGATCGCTGGGTGGCGACGCATGCGGAACTGTTGATCCAATTGGATGCGGCGGCCCGCGACGACCGCGAACGGGCGCAATGGCAAGGGGTGCTGGCGGCGGTGGAGCGGCCGATGCGCACGATGGTGGCGGTGGTGGAGCGACTGGAAGCGCGCGGTGTGGTGACGGTGGCGGATCTAGCGCAGGTGCTGGCCGCGCAGGATAGTTTTCTGCCGCAGATGGATGCGGCGGTGCGAGCCATCGAGAAGAGCGTGACGGCACGTGTCGCGACATTGCAACGGATCGAGTTGACGTTGCTTGCACTGGTGTTGATCGCGCTCGGACTGGAAGCGTGGTTGGTGTTTCAGCCTTTGGCGCGGCGGCTCGAATCGACACTGGGCGAGTTGGAGGAGCGACGGGCGCGGGTGGCGGATCGGCTGGAAAGTCTGCGTGGCCTGGCCGGCGGCATCGCGCATCGGTTCAACAACATGCTGCAGAGCGTGATGGGTTACGGGGAGTTGATGCGGATGGACGCGCAGGAGGGAGGACGCAGCACGGAGTTTACCGATGCGCAAATCGCGGAGTGTCGGGGCGCGGCCGATCTCGTGGCGCAATTGCAATTGTATTCCGGCAACGCGCCGTTGGAGCGAAAACCGACGGCGCTGGCGCCGTGGTTGCGAGGGCGCGTGGAGGGGTTCAGCCGGAAGTATCCCGGCGCGGATATCGAATTGGTGACGGCAGATGACGTCGTGGCGGAAATCGATTTGGAGCTGATGCGCAAAGTTGTGGACGGCGTGGTGGCAAATGCGCGCGAGGCGATCGCGGCGAGCGGGGATGTGGGGGGCGGCGTGGTGCGGCTCGCGTTGCGGCAGGAAGTGTTGGCTTATCCGCGGGCGATGGCCGGCCCCTATCGCATGGAGCTGCCGGGTGGCCGTTATGCGACGATTGCGGTGACGGACAGTGGACCGGGTTTGGCGGCGGAGGAAATCGAGCGGATATTTGATCCGTTCTACACCCGTAAAACATTGGGACGGGGGCTCGGCTTGGCGGCGGTGCTGGGGGCGGTGCATGCGCACGGCGGAGGCGTGGAGATCGCGTCGTCAGTTGGTCAGGGCGCGACACTCACGTTGTATTTACCGGCGGGGGTGAATCGATCGACGCGGACGGGAGCGGTGTCAGTGGACCGTATGCCGACGACCTGAAATTGGTCCGAAAAAAGCAGCCCAACTGCGGGCTGCGAACCGGCCCAGATAAGGGCGTGGGTCTTGGGTGCGACGCCACGGGGCGTGCCGGCGAAAAATCAGACCGGCACGGCGGCTTCGCGGTCGTGGACCCAAAAGCGTTCGATCACCAAACCCTGGCGGCGAATGTCGTAGCCCCACTCGGTGTCGATAAAGGTGAGAGTGCCGGTCCGGCCTTCCGGGGTTTTGAGCAGGGACGTGTAGGCCTTGAGGGCGGCGAGGCGGGCGGTGTTGAAGGCTTCGACTATCCCCTGATAGCGACCGAGGTCGCGGTGATTTTGGGCCGGATGACCGGCGTCATCCACATGAAGGGTGAACTGCATGACGCGAAACCCTGCCTCATTTTTTTCCGCCTCGGCCATAATGGAGCTAAAGCTAAGCGCTTTTCGTGCCGATACAATTTAGTTTTGCGAAAATTCTGGGGGAATTTCCCCACGGTTGAACGGGCGAGGCAGGATAGGCGTGGGAATGCAATTTGAGCTGTCGATTGCGTCGTGAAGTGAGTGAAGTGGCGGTCTTGTTGCGCACACTCGCCATGACTTTGCCCGCGCCCAGCCTCGGAGTCGCGACGATGCCGGTGGCCCGGCCGGAGGTGTATTTGTTCTACCTGGGTATTGTGGGGGCCTTGATCTTCTTCGCGGGCTTACTGTGGCGGGTGAATCGGCGGAGGGCGGTAAACTTGGCAGCCAGTGTGGTTTTGCTAGGCGGCGCTTTGTGGCAAGGGAGCTTGGGGTTGGTGCATTTTTTCCCGACTGAGGCCTCTCCGTTTATCCGGTCGGCGATGGCTTCGTTCGGGTTGCTCTGGTCGGCCATAATTGTGCTCCTGCGGTGTTACTTCAACGACGGACGGTCCTATCGCGAGACTCTGAATTCGAGCGGGTGGATATGGTTGGTGGGGGCGGGCTACATAATGGCGTCGTTGTCGCCATGGAGCATACCGTGGCATTCGACGTGGGATAATCCCCAGCATGGACCGTTGTGGCTAACCTTGGGGGCATTGATGCTGGTTATGTCACTTGTTCTGGTGGGAATGGGAATTCGGG
>CBINJL010000150.1:0-6954 GCA_966250925.1 uncultured Opitutus sp.
ACCACCGCATGCCCGACATGACTGGCCTCGAGTTTCTCGTCGCCTGCAAGGAGATGCAGCCCAACGCCTCGCGTGTGCTCATCACCGCGGTGCTGTCGCTGCCCACCGTCGTGGCCGCCATCAACCGCGGCGAGATCTTCCGCTTTATCGCCAAACCGTGGTTGCGCGAGGAGCTCATTGCCACCGTCGACAACGCCCGTCAGCGCTTCGAACTGCTGGCCCAGAACGCGCACCTGCTGGCCGAGAGTCAGCGTCTCAACGCCGAACTCTCGACCGCCAACGAGCAACTGGCCGTGCGCGTGCAGCAGCTCGATACCGCCAACGGCGAACTCGACACCGTCAACAAGGATCTCGCCCGCCGCTACGAACACTCGCTCGAACTCTGCAGCCGCATCCTCGCCACCTACGATCCGTTCCTCGGCAGCCGCACCCGCGCCCTCGTCGATCTGGTGCAGCTCATGGCCCAGACCACGCTCTTCAACGACGACGAACGCGACATCCTGCGCACCAGCGCCTGGCTCTGCGATCTCGGCCTCATCGGTGTATCCCGTGAGGTGATACGCGCCTTCCGCCAGCATCCTGAACGCCTCAGCGAGCGCGAACGCGACATCCTTTCCCATCACCCGGTTTACAGCCAGACCCTCGCCTCCTTCGTCGATGCCCGCGGGGGAGTCGGCGCAACCATCCGCGCTCACCACGAACGGTTCGACGGCAAGGGTTATCCCGACGGCATCGCCGGCGAACACATTCCCTGGACCGCCCGCTGCCTCGCCGCCGCCGTATGGTTTGTCGAGACCGGTCTGCCCAAGGGCAAGGCCGCCGAAGCGCTGCTGGCCGAGAGCGGCCGCGCCCTCGACCCCGAGGCCGTGCGCCTGGTCCTCAAGGTGACCGAAAGTTTCCAACTTCCGCGCGTCGTGCGCGAGGTGCT
The DNA here is from genome assembly GCA_966250925.1 of uncultured Opitutus sp. Taxonomy (GTDB): domain Bacteria; phylum Verrucomicrobiota; class Verrucomicrobiia; order Opitutales; family Opitutaceae; genus Actomonas. The sequence continues at coordinate 929 of CBINJL010000150.1, forward strand.
GCTGGCCGAACTGCAGCCCGGCATGGTGCTCGCCAGCGGACTCTACAGCCCCCACGGCATGCTGCTGGTCAGCGAGGGTCAGGCGCTCAACGAGGCCATGATCACCAAGCTGCGCAATCACCACAACGTGAACCCCATCAGCCAGCGTTTGCTGGTCTACAACTGAGTTTCCCATGGCCGGCTCCGCCAGCATCAACGACGTCTTCGGCGCCTTCGCGGCGCCCCGCCCGCAGGTCCCTCCGGCCAGTGGATTCGGATCGCCGTTGGCCGCGCGCAACGCCGCGTTCAAACAACGCGTGGTGGTGGGCGTCGGCGAACTGGCGGTGTCCAACGTCGAGCACGTTACCCTGAGCACCTTCGCGCTCGGTTCCTGTGTCGGCGTGGTGGTTTACGATCCGGTGGTGCGAGCCGGTGGACTGCTCCACCTGATGCTGCCCGATTCCACCCTGTCCCCCGACCGCGCCGCCGCCAAACCCGCCATGTTCGCCGACACCGGCATCCCGCAACTTTTTAACGGCCTGCGCGGCATCCGGGTGGAACGTTCGCGGGTCAACATACTCCTTGCCGGCGGTGCCTGCGTGCTCAACGGCCCCGACCAGTTTCGCATCGGCGAACGCAACATCATCGCCACCCGCAAACTCCTCTCGCTCTATGGCCTGCGCGCCAGTTGCGAGGAACTCGGCGGCAACGTGAACCGCACCGTCCACCTCGACATCGCCACCGGCCGCGTAACGCTGAAGCTCCCCGGCCGCGAGATGGAGCACCGGCTCGGCTGAGTGTAGCCGCGAACCTCACCCCGTAGCCGCGTTGGAGCGCGGCAACAACGTGGCCCGCCTGCCCCTCCGCCACCCGGCGGGACTCCGGCCTCGACCACACGACACCACTCCGCCGCGATCCACGCTTTCGCCTCCGGCTCAAGCGCGGCTACCCACTCCACCGCACTCTCCCGCAGCCGCATCCCCGCCTCCCGTAGCCGCGTTGGAGCGCAGCGACAACGTGGCCCCGTCTGGCCCCTCCGCCTTGCCCCCGACTCACTTAGCCATTGCCACCCCTTCGCGCCCGCGGCAGCGACTACTTTGCTCCCGTGAATCCGCTGCCGCCGCCACCTGTTGACTACCACCGTCGCATGCCGGCATTCGCCGAGGCCACGGACTTGGTGGAAGTCGGTCCCGATGTTTCCGGTCGCAACGCCCAACTGATTCCCGCCGCCGCATCGGCCTGGTTTGCGCTGCGCGATGCGGCCGCGCATGCGGGCGTCACGTTGCAACTGGTCTCGGCCTTTCGCAGCATCGCCCGCCAGACAGAAATCGTGACAGCCAAACTGCAACGCGGTCAGCCCCTGGAGGACATCCTGCGGTTCAGCGCCTATCCCGGCCACAGCGAACACCACACCGGGCGCGCCATCGACCTCACCACGCCCGGCTGTCCGTTGCTCACCGCCGCGTTTGCCGACACCGCGGCGTATTCATGGCTTCACTACAACGCGCACCGCCACGGTTTCCGCCTGAGTTATCCGCCCGACTCACCCACCGGCATCGCCTTCGAGCCCTGGCATTGGTGCTGGCGCGCGCCCCGTTCCGAATCAGAGGGACGGTAAACGTGCCGCCGGTTGACGTTTCAGAGCTCGATCTGACCGGTGGACATGCGGTCCTTGAGCATGCGTTCGGCGCGTTCGAGCACGGGCGGGATGGCAGCTTCGAGCACATCGGCGCTGAGCTGCCATTCGTCCAGCAGCTCCGCGTTGATCTCAAAGAGAAATCCGTCTTCCGCCACACCGGCGCCGATCGTGGTCGCGATGTATTTTCCGGCATGCACGTGCACCGTCAGCGCCATGTCGGCTTCCGGGACGGCCCGCGTGGGCGGATTGTGTTCCACCGCCGCGACGAGGTGCGGCGGAAAATTCCAACGGCGCAGCAACACCGCACCGACCTCCGTGTGACTGTAGCCGAGCACGGCCTTTTCCGCCGCCAGCCAGGTGACGTTGTGCGCCTGCTGGTGTTCACGAATCTGTGGAAAGTGATCGGCGCACGAATAGGCCACCGCCATCTTGCCGATCTCGTGCACGAGCCCGGCGGCATAGGCGGCGCCGGGATCGACCCGACGCGTCTGCTCGGCGAGGTATTCGGCCGCCACCGCCGTGACCAGTGACAACCGGCAAAAGTCGCCCTGCTGCCAACCGTAGCCGGCGATGTCCTGATTGAACCAGCGGCCAGCCAGAGCCAGCGCGCTCAGACGGTAGATTTCGCGCATGCCCAGTCGCATCAAGGCCCCGTTCAACGTATCCACCGGATTGCCGCCGCTGAAGAAAGCGGAATTGGCGAGGCGCAGGGTGGCGCCGGCCAGCGCGGCATCCATTTGAATGATGCCGCCGATGTCCTCGATGCCCGCCTCCGGATCGTCCAACGCCGCGATGAGTTTCGGCATGAGCGACGGCGAACACGGCAACTTGAGCGCGCGTTCGCAGACGTGATCGAGGGATGGAGGAATCATTTCAGGGATGAAGTAAGAGGTGTGATGTAAGAAGTGGTTGGATACAAATTCAGCAGCATTCGGATTGGCCGCTCAGTTCACATCTGACATCCTCCATCTTACATCCTACATGAATCACGCTGCTTCCTCGAAGAGCGCGCCGGGATCGAGGATGAGGGCGATGTTGCCGTCGCCGAGGATGGCGCCGCCGGCGACGCCGCGCAGGTTCTGCAGGTAGGAACCGAGACTCTTGATCACAACTTCCTGCTTGTTGACCATCTCGTCGACGAGCAGCGCATGGGTGCGGCCGGCGCTTTCAACGATGACCAGAATCGCTTCGGTCGGTTGCTCGATCGCACCCGGAATGCCGAAGCGGCGATGCAGGCGGTGGATCGGCAGAATCTTGCCGCGGTGGTCGAGCACCTCGCCGGTGCCCTGCACGCGGGAAAGGAGTTCGCGCGTCGGCCGCAGCGCCATCTGCACCGAGGTGCTGGGTAGAATGAAACGATCATCGCCGACCTTCACGACCAGACCGTCGATGATGGCCATGGTGAGCGGCAGCATGATGCGGAAGGTCGAGCCCTTGCCCAGAGTCGAGTCGATCTCGATCTTGCCGCGCAGTTTCTCGATGTTGCGCTTCACCACGTCCATGCCAACGCCGCGACCGGAAACGGCCGTGACCTTTTCGGCGGTGGAGAAACCGGGATGGAAAATGAGTTGATAGATGTCGGCTTCGTCGAGGCCGTGGTTCTCACCGACCAGACCCTGCTTGCGCGCCTTGGCCAGGATCTTGTTGGCGTCGAGACCGCGGCCGTCGTCGGACAGCTCGATGACCATGTTGCTGCCCTGATGATAGGCGTTGAGGGCAACGTTGCCGACCTCGTCCTTGCCGGCGGCGAGACGACCGGCCGGATCTTCCAAGCCGTGATCCATCGCGTTGCGCACCATGTGCACGAGCGGATCGGCGATCTCCTCGACCACGGAACGATCGATTTCAGTGTCTTCACCGCTGACGTGGAACGACACCTTCTTGCCGCACTCGCGCGAAAGATCGCGGGCGATGCGCTCCATCTTCTGGAAGGTCGGTTTCACCGGCACCATCCGCAACGACATGGCGGTGTGCTGCAGCTCCTTGGTGATGCGGCCGAGCTGGGTCAGATTGCGGGTCAACGTGCCGCCGTCGTCGATGGTTGACTCGTCGCCGCGGGCTTCGCGGGACGATTCCATCAACTGGCTTTGCACGATCACCAGCTCGCCCACCACGTTCATGAGGTTGTCGAGCTTCTCGGTGTTGACGCGCACCGTGGCGGTGGCGGCGACGGGACGCGCCGCGGCGGCCGGTTTAGAGGCGGATTTGCCGCCTTTGGCCGGAGTGGCGGAATCGGCAACCGAGGCAGGCTCGGCCGCGCTTTCGACAGCAGGAGCAGCCGTCGGCGCGGCCTCGTGAAACGACATCGGCGCCGCGGCGGTCGCGACGGGAGCCGCCGGCGCCGGCGCACCGCCGGCGTGGGGCACGGCCACGCGCTTGACCGCGGCGATGAGATGCGAAACCGGGATGATCTGCTCGGGCATGATGCCCTGCTCCAGCGCGGCGGTGATCTGCTGCACCATCGCCTGCACCGCGTCGCGGCTGCGCAGGATTTCCGTGATGATGGTGGAGTTGAGCTCGAGTTCGCCGTTGCGGGCGAGATCGAGCAACGACTCGACCTCGTGCGTGAGCGTGTGCATCGGCGTCAGCTTGAGGAAGCCCGAGACGCCCTTGATGCTGTGGAAGGAACGGAAAATGGACGCGAGCGCATCGGCATCGCGGGGCGTCTCGTCGAGCACGAGCAGGGCCGCCTCGATCTGTTGCAGGTGATCGACCGCCTCGGCGTGAAACTCGACCAGCAGCTCGGCGTTTTCCTCCATGTTGAGGTCGAGCACCATGTCGACCGACGGATCAACGCCCGGCGCCGCCGGAACGGCGGCGGGAGTCACGGCGACTTCAGGCGCGGCCGGTTCGTCTGCGGTCGCTGCGTCAGGCGCACCTTCCCACTCGGGCAAGGTATCCTCAGCCCGTCGCGTCAGCACCGCCATTGGCAGCCAATCCATCCGCCGCGCCACCAGATCGACCGCCGCCCCGTCAAAGGGTTGGGCGTGATCGAGCAGGGCATCGAGCACCGCCCGCACCTGCGCGGCCGGCGCCTTGAACTCGGCATCGTCGCCGGCCAGATCCAGCACTTCGCCCAGCAGACTGTAGATCGGAATCAACCCGTCGTCCTTGCCGGCCGAGATGAGAATGCTCTCGGCAGCGAGGCGGCTGCAAAGTTCGTCGATGGCGGTGAGGTTGTCCTGGGAAATGGGCATGGCGACGGAAGCGCGTTGAAAGGTGACTCCTGCAATCGGCGCATCGGCGGAGAACTTTACCCCCAATCTTCCTGCCAATGGGCAACTTTTCGCTGAAGTCGCCCCCGCGTTGTGCCGATGGTCGCCCCATCATTTCCGTGCCCATGTCCAACGCCACCAACGCCACCGCCTCCTCCGAATCCACCCAACTCGCCGGCAAATACCTCACCGTCTTCCTCGACGAGGAGTCCTATGGCATCGCCGTGCTGAAGGTTCGTGAGATCATTCGCCTGCAAAAAGTTACGCCCGTCCCGCAGGTCCCCCACTACGTCAAGGGCGTGATCAACCTGCGCGGCCGCGTCATTCCCGTCATCGACCTGCGTCTCAAGTTCGGCCTCAACGCCGAGGTCTCCGAGCGCACCTGCATCGTGGTCGTCCAGGTGCAGATGGCCGGCGGCGCCAACCAGATGGGCCTGATCGTCGACAACGTTGAAGAGGTCGTGACCCTCAACGACGGTGATATCGAGCCCACGCCCGAATTCGGCACCCGCCTCGACACCTCCTGCCTCCTCGGTCTCGCCAAGGTCAAGGGCGTCGTCAAAACCCTCCTCGATATCGACCGCGTGGTTTGCGGCGACGAAATGGCCCAGATCGAAGGCATGTTCTAAGACGGGCAACGCGCCCCCGATGCGCGCCCCGTTTCCGTTGGTCGCGGCGCCCCCTTCACCGGCGACGACGGAACTTGGGAGTTTCTTTTCCGGCTTCCCCCCATGCCCGATTCCTCCTCCACACCGTCCGGCACCGAATTTGCCATCGACCCCGATGCGGCGATGGACGTGCCGGTCGTGATGGATGGCGACAGCCGGGCCTTGGTCGATGCGTTTCCCGATCCCGCCGCCTGGTGTGATTCGCGCGGCATCGTCCACCACACCAATCCTGCCTGGCGCCTGCGCGGCGAACTGCCCTTCCCGCCCGCCGATCCGCGCAACATCGGTCGCGGCGACGCCATCACCGAACTGTGGCCGGCCAACTCCGCTCCGGCCGACGACCTGGCCCGAGTCCTCGCCCAGGCCCTCGACCAGGCCCGCCACCCGCTCCCGGGCAGCGACGCCGACCCCCTCACCCGCGACGTGGTCATGCGCAGCTGCCGCCTCGCCGGCCAGTCCAGCGCGCTCATCCTGCTGTCTCCGCGGCCGACGCCGCGCGACACCACCCCGTCCGACGAACGCCTG
>CBINJL010000151.1:0-6928 GCA_966250925.1 uncultured Opitutus sp.
TCTCACCCTTGCCGCCATCGCCCCGCTGCTCGATGGTCCGACGCGCATCACCGGGATCGCCCATACGCGACACCAGGAAACCGACCGGGTCGCCGGCATGGCAACCGAGTTGCGGCGACTCGGCCAGGACGTGCTCGAGGAGGAAGATGCGCTCACGATCACGCCTGCACCGCTGAAACTCGACCAGACGATCCGCACCTACGGCGACCACCGTTTCGCGATGAGTTTCGCCATTCTTGGCTGTCACGACGCACGCGGCGACGGACGGTCCTGGCTGACAATTGATCAACCCGGCGTGTGTGCGAAGACGTTCCCGCACTTTTTTGAGTTGCTGGATGCGGTGCGCGAAAAATCCTCCGCGGGGTGACTGACGACTCGTTCATCATCGTCGCCATCGATGGCGGCGCGGCCTCCGGCAAATCCTCGACTTCGCGCGCGTTGAGCGAGCGTTTCAATCTGCTGCACGTCGACACCGGCTCATTCTACCGCACCATGACGGCGGCGCTGCTACGCGCTGGCGTGGCCTCCGACGACGATCAGGCCATCGCGACCGCTGCGGCGGCACTGCCCCTCGACACCGTCGTCGAAGGCCGCCGGGCGCAGATGAAGATCGATGGCCGCATCGTGCCCGACGCCGAGATCCGCACACCCGAGGTCAACGCCCACGTCTCGCATTTCGCCGCTGTGCCAGAGTTGCGGCGCGCGTTGCTGGATTATCAACGCAACCAGGCCAACGTCGCCCGCACCCACGGCTTTCGCGGCTTGGTGATGGAAGGCCGCGACATCGGCTCGGTGATTTTTCCTGACGCGGATTTTCGCTTCTTCCTCCACGCCGATCCGGAGGAACGCGCCCGTCGCCGCGCGGCCGAAGGCCAGCAGGATTCAATCGCCGAGCGCGACCGTCTTGACACCTCACGCAAGACCGCACCGCTGGCCTGCCCGGCCGGGGCGACGGACATCGACAGCACCCACCTGACGCTTGAGCAAGTCGTTGATCGCGTCTCCGCCGATCTCGTCACCCGCATCTCCCCCGCCGTATGACGCGTCCGTTTTCAGAGGTCGGCATGTCGCCGGTGTATGGATTTTTCCACTACCTGTTCTATCTCATCCATAGGATGTTTTTCCGCGGCGACGTTTACGGGGTGGAAAACATTCCGCGATCCGGCCCGTTTCTCCTCGCGGCCAATCACGCCAGTCATCTCGATCCGCCCGGCATCGGCAGCCACGTGCCGCGTCAGCTCGCGTTTTTTGCCCGCAAGACCCTGTGGAAAGGCGGCGTGCTGAGCTGGTGGATGGATCAGGCTGGCTGCATTCCGGTCGACCGCGATGGCGGTTCGGATGTGTCCGCAATCAAGAAAGTGCTGCGCACCCTGCAGGACGGGCACGCCTTGATTTTGTTTCCGGAAGGCACGCGCTCGGCCAACGGAGAGTTTCAAACGCCAAAGTCCGGAGTGGGCATGATCGCCAGCCGCGCCCGCGTGCCAGTGGTGCCGGTGCGCATCTTCGACACGCATCTCGCCTGGGGCCGCACCGGAGGAGTTCGTCTCGGCACGCCGGTGACGATCGTCTTCGGCCAACCGGTCCCCGCGGCCGCATTGGATGATCCCAGCGCCGGCAAGGAACGTTACCAAGTCGCCAGCGAACGGATCATGCGCCACATCGCCGCATTGCCGCGTCCGCCGGTGCTGGTGGTGTGATTTTCTCGTCGCCGCCTCAGGGCTGGGCGGCAGTCGGTTCGACCACTTCGGTGTTGCCGATTTCAACCTCGCCGCGCTTGCCGTCAAAGGGTGTGCGCACCCGCACAAGGTCGTCGGTTTGGCGACCGAACAATGGCGCGGCCTGGGCGAGCATCGACGGCAACGCGATGTCGAAACGGTTGCCCGCCGAGCGCACGCTCATGCGCGTGACCCACCGCAACCGTCCCGGGCCGCCGTTGCGCAACTCGGCGTAGTCCCAGGCCATGAGCACCACAAAGTAGCGGCTCTCGGCCAGATCCGCCTTCATGGTGCGTTCGTCCTCGGAAGCAAAGTAACGCTTCTCCTCGCGATCGAGATGGGAACGATACCCGAGCAACTCCGCGTTGCGTCGCATCGTGCCGAGGCGTGACTGCGCGGCGAGCCCCTGGGTCGCTTTCGCTTCGTTGAGGCGACCTGGATCAGCGTTGCCCGACGGATCGGCATTGGCCCGATATTCGGCCAGGGCGGCGTTAAGCTCCTCGGCCCGGAACTCCTCCTGCGGATCTTCAAAAATCTCGGTCTCGCCCCAATGCACCACGATGAGCAAATCGGCCGTTTCGACCTGGGTCGCCGGCCAATACTGCTGCTTGGCCAGGGCGGGAGCGAGGGCGTCCAGCAACTCCTGGAAACGCGCGTCACCGTGGGACGCATCGCGCGTGTTGCCGTGATGCTGCCCCTTGCTGATGACATACGATTCGGGACGCAACTTTCCGTCGGCCGTCATGCGTTCGTAGCCGTTCGACGCCGTGGCGGAGACGACCACGTAATCGCTGCGGGCGATCGCGTAAACCGACGACGCAAGCAAAGCGACGATCAGCAAAACTGTCGGGGCGCAGCAACGCACGCCGTGTTGAACAAGTTCGGAAATCAAACGCAGGGCGACGAAAGGGGCAGACATCACGATTGATGCGATGAACCGTTTTGCGGACGGAGGGCAACTCCGATTCCGTCGACCGGCCCGAGTCGCTGCGGACCGGCGGAGTGGCCCTCTTCCTGTTACGCGTCGTTTGTTTTTCTCAAAACGGATTCGCGCGCTGGCAGAGCTGCAACGGCACGCCCCAGGGATCCCGCAACATCACCAGCAGCGAGCCGTCGGGCAGGCGTTCGTCGACCACGTGACTGGCGCCGGCGGCGAGCAAACGATCGCGCTCCGCCGCCGCGTCTTCGGTGCGCAGCGCGTAGTGAAACGTCAGTGGCGCGGTCGCCGCAAAATCCGTCATCGGCGCGGCCGGATTGCTGTAGAGTTCCACGATCGGCCGTCCCGTGTCGTCGGCCAGAAAATGCGTGAACGGCGCGGCCGTCATCCGGCGCAACACGCGGAAGCCGAGGTGATCGACGTTCCACTGCGCATGGGCCGTCGCATCGGGCACGTTGAGCGCGAAATGTTCGAAGATCATGTGACGCGGAGAACGGATGATCTTCAGCGCAGGCCGCAATTTTTGCGCGCGCGATCAAGCACGGCACTCGCGACGGCGCGGGCACGGCCGGCGCCATCGCGCAGCACGGCATGCACGTGATCCATGTTGGCGAGCAATTCGTCGCGGCGTGCACGCGCCTCGCGGAAGTATTCCCAGTAGTGTTCGAAGAGCGCCTTCTTCAGGTCGCCGTAACCGAAACCGCCGGCCTTGAGTTGATCGACAATCGTCGCGTAGTCGGCCGCGGGTGCGAAGAACTTGAGCAGTTTGACCGCGGGCAATTCCTCGGCGTCGGGCTTCGGTTCCTCGCGCGTGCGGCTGTCCATCACGATCGACATAATCTTTTTCTTCAGCGCCTTCTCTTCGCCGAAAATGGGCAGCGTGTTGTTGTAACTCTTGCTCATCTTCTGGCCGTCGAGTCCGGGAATGACCGCGACCTCTTCGGCGATCGACGGCTCGGGCACGACAAAGGTTTCGCCGTAGGTCTGGTTGAACTTGATCGCGATGTCGCGGGTCATTTCGAGATGCTGCTTCTGATCCTTGCCCACCGGCACGACGGTGGTGTCGTAGAGCAGGATATCGGCGGCCATGAGCACGGGATAAGCGAAGAGACCGAAGTTGGGCGCGATGCCTTTGGCGGTCTTGTCCTTATAGCTGTGAGCACGTTCGAGCAGGCCCATCGGCGTGAGCGAACCGAGCAGCCAGGTGAGTTCGCACACCTCGGGCACGTCGCTTTGTTTCCAGAAAACGCTGCGCGCCGGGTCGAGTCCGCAGGCGAGCCAATCGAGCGCGATGCCGACGGTGTGATCGCGGCGCTCAGCCGGGTCGAAGACCGTCGTCATCGAGTGATAGTCGGCGATAAAGTAGTAACATTCGCCGAGTTCCTGGGCGGCGATCGCCGGGCGCATGGCGCCGAAATAGTTGCCGATGTGCAGGGTGCCGGAAGGCGTGATGCCGGTAAGCGTGCGGGAAGCCATTTTTCCAATCGTTCTCGTTTTCTTTCTCGTTTTCGCCCTCGAAAAGGCGAGCTCCCGAACGAGAACGAGAATGAGAACGAGAACGAGAACGAATTTCCCGCCGTCCACAAATGCCCGGGCCACGTTGCCTTTGTCCCGGATCAGATCAGACTTTTCTCAGCACTTCCCTTTCCATGAGCACCCGCGCCTGCCTCGCCCTTGTCGCCACCGTCACGCTGAGTCTGCTCGGCGCCGGTTGCCAAACCACTGATTCGAGCTCCACCGCCCCTGCATCGCCGTCCGCCGGAGTCGCCTCGGCCGCTCACGATCAGCTCGCACTCACCGGCCTCGTCACCTACCGCGAACGCATGATGCTGCCGCCAGGAGCTGAGATTAAGATCACGCTCGAAGACGTTTCCCGCATGGATGTCGCGGCCACAGTGCTCGCCGAAACCACAGTTTCCACCACCGACAAGGCGCCACCCTACCCGTTTGTGCTGAGCTACAATCCGGCCGACACCGATCCGCGCCACCGCTACACGCTGCGCGCGCGCATCTCGGCGGAAAACACGCTGCTCTTCATCGGCCATGTGCCGATCGCGGATCCGACCGTCGCCGCCGCCGAACCGATCAACCTCCTCGTCACGCGCACTGCCACCGGCAAGCCGACCCCCAGTGAACGCGCCACATCCGATGTAAGTTTGAACGATACTTATTGGAAGCCGCTGCAAATCGAAGGCCGACCGGTCACGCTCGGCGCCGGTGAACGCGAACTCCACTTTGTGCTCGAAGGCGAATCCCTGCGCGTGCGCGGATTCTCCGGCTGCAACACCTTCGGCGGTTCCTACGTGCGTGAAGCCGAGGCGCTCACTTTCGGCTCACTCATTTCCACCATGAAGGCGTGCCCGACCGGCATGGAACAGGAACGCCGTTTCCTGCAGGCCTTGGAACGCACGCAGCGTTTTGTCATCACCGGCAACGCACTCAGTCTCCTCGACGCCAACGGCACCACGCTCATCGTCAGCGAAGCCGTGCAATTGCCCTGAACATCAGGCCAGCTGCTGAATCATCCATTGAGACGCCGACGCTTCGGCGGGACTCGCCAACACGGTCCGAAGTCGATCGGCCAACGTCGCCGTCCGTGCCCGGCGTGACCGATCATGCACGGCCAGATCCAGCTCGCGCGCCAGGGTCGCCGGCGTGGCCGCGCCCTGAATGTATTCGGGATACATTTCCTCGCCCAGAATGAGATTCGCGATGCCGATGTAGCGCACTTTCACCAGCCGACGGCCGAGCAGGTAGGTCAGCGGATCGGTCTTGTAGGTGACGACGCCCGGGATGCCGGCCAACGCGCAATGCATCGACATCGTGCCACTGGTGGTGAGCACGGCCGAGGCGCCGACCGCCCCGTCGGTCGCGCCGGTCTTCACCAGTTTCACCGTCGCAGGCGGACCGATCCCGCGCAGCGTATCCAAAATTTCGCTACTCGGGTAAAGCGTCACCGCGTCGCGATCGCCGCCGAGGCGGGCGAACGCTTCCAGCATGACCGGATACAGGCGCTTCACCACCCCGCGCCGACTGCCCGGCAGCAACAGCACCGGCCCGTTCGGATCGTAGCGCACGGGCGCCGCGTAATCCGCCGCCAGAAACGGATGGCCGACAAACTCCACCGGCAGCGTCGTGTCCGCGTAAACCTCGCGCTCGAAGGGAAAGATCGAGGCGAGTCCGTCGAGATGCTGCGCCATGGCGAAACGGCGTTTGGCGCGTGAGGCCCAGATTTGCGGCGAGATGTAATACAGCGCCTTGGTCGGTCCGCCGGCCTTGGCCGAAAATCCGTTTTCAAAAAGTCCTTTGGCGATGCGCAGGTTCAGCCCGGACGAATCGACAAAACACACCGCCCGCGGCCGATGCTCGCCGATCCAGCGCACGATTTCGGCGATCAACGTGCGGTAATACGACAGTCGCCCGATCACGGCAAAACCCATGGTGGACTGTGCCGTCAGATCCTCCAGCAACTGCGCTCCGGCCGCCGCCAGCGCCGGACCGCCCAGGGCGCACACGCGCCGCTGCGGTTCAGCGACCAACAGCCCGCGCACCATGCGCGCCGCGTGCTGATCGCCGGAGTGCTCCGCCGCGATCACCAGCAGATCGACCCGCCCTTCCGCCGGCGGAGGCAATCGATAAGGCAGGGCGTTGTTCATGCTCACGCTGGGACTTCGGAGTTCAACCACAGATGGACACAGATTAACACAAATCGAATCGCAGCCGCCCGTCTCCGCCGTCCTGATCTGTGTCTATCTGTGTTCATCTGTGGTTAAAAAACCTCCTACTTGGCCGCGCGGATTTGTTCGGTGATGGCGATGGCCACTTCGAGCGCCTGGCGACCGAGGGTGCCGCCGACCTTGGGCTGCTGGGCGTAGGCGACGCTTTCGGTGAAGTGCGCCAGTTCCAGCGCGAGCGGTTCGCCTTTTTCGATCGGCACCGGTTCCAGTGGCACGGCGGTCGGATCGGCCGGATCGATCTGGCCGGCGCGCAGTTTTCCGGCGTATCCAAGAAGTCCCGACGTGCGCACGAGGTGGCCACTCTGGCGCATGAAATCGAAGGAGAAATAACCGCTTTCCTGAAACACCCGGATCTCCCGCACCTTTTTCAAACTCATGCGGCTGGTGCTCAGGTTGGCCACGCAGCCGTTTTCAAACTCGATGCGCGCGTTGGCGATGTCCTCGGTGCGTGAGACCAGGCAAACGCCCACGCTCTGGATCGCCTTCACCGGCGACTTCACCAGCTCCAGCACGATGCCGATATCATGAATCATGAGGTC
>CBINJL010000152.1:0-6909 GCA_966250925.1 uncultured Opitutus sp.
TCTCCGACGAGATGGCCGTCATCTGCGGCTCGCTCGGCATGATGAGCAGCGCCTCGCTCGGCCTTGGCAAAAACAGCCACGGCCATCCGTTCGGCCTCTACGAACCGGCCGGCGGCACCGCGCCCGACATCGCCGGTAAGGGCATCGCCAACCCCTGCGCGCAGATTCTCTCCGCCGCCATGATGCTGCGCTACAGTTTCGGTCTCGGCGAACTCGCCACCACGATCGAAACCGCCGTGAGAAAAACCGTCACCGTCGACGGCCACCGCACCGGCGACATCGCCTTCGGCCGCACGCCGATCGGCACCGTCGCCATGGCCGACGCCATCATCGCGAATCTCTGAGATAAAAATCCGCCCACGAAACGCACGAAATCACACCAAACCAGCCAGCCTTTTCGTGTGATTTCGTGTGTTTCGTGGGCCAACTCTTCCTGCCATGACTTCTGCCGAAATTCGCCAGTCGTTTCTCGATTTCTTCGCCGCCCACCAGCACACCATCGTGCCGTCGGCGTCGCTCATGCCGGATTCGCCCGGACTGCTGTTCACCAACGCCGGCATGAATCAGTTCGTGCCGATTTTCCTCGGTGAACGCACGCCCGACGTCTCGACCTGGGCCGGTGCCCTGCCCGCCGCCGATACCCGCGCGGCCGACACGCAGAAGTGCATCCGCGCCGGCGGCAAACACAACGACCTCGAGGACGTCGGCTACGACACCTACCACCACACGCTCTTCGAGATGCTGGGCAACTGGTCCTTCGGCGATTACTTCAAGAAGGAGTCGCTCACCTGGGGCTGGCACCTGCTCACCAAGGTCTGGGGCATCCCCGCCAAACGCCTCTTCGCCACCGTTTACGCCCCCAAACCCGGCGACCCCTCCGAGTTCGACCACGAGGCCGCCGCCATCTGGACCGAGCTCTTCCAGGCCGAGGGCCTCGACCCCGCCGTGCACATCGTCCACGGCAACCGCAAGGACAACTTCTGGCAGATGGGCGACACCGGCCCCTGCGGCCCCTGCTCCGAGATCCATTTCAACCTGAACGCGAGCGACGACGAGCAAGCCGGCCGGGTGCTGGTCAACTCGTCCAGCCCCCGCTGCATCGAGATCTGGAACCACGTTTTTATCCAGTTCAACGCCAACGCCGACGGCACCTTCTCGCCCCTCGCCGCCAAACACGTCGATACCGGCATGGGTTTTGAGCGCGTGGCCGGCATCCTCGCCACGACCAAGAACTGCACCGACTTCTCGGCCGAGCCCTCCAACTACAACGCCGACGTCTTCGCGCCCCTCTTCGCCAAGGTCGCCGAGCTCTCCGGCAAGACCTACACCGGCACCGTCCCGACCAAACGCGAAGGCCTGAGCGAGCAGGAAAACATCGACATCGCCTTCCGCGTGCTGGCCGACCACGCCCGCACCATCAGCTGCGCCATCGCCGACGGCATCCTGCCCGGCAACGAAGGCCGCAACTACGTCATCCGCCGCATCCTCCGCCGCGGCATTCTCTACGGTAAAAAACTCGGCCTCGACACCGGCTTCTTCGAACAACTCGTCGCCCCTGTCGTCGAATCGCTCGGCGCCGTCTTCCCGGAACTCGTCGAGAAGCAGGAGATCATCCGCCGCGTCATTATCAGCGAGGAGGAAAGTTTTGGGAGAACTCTAGATCGGGGTCTGAGACTATTTTATTCAATAGTAGATAGTATGGTCGAAGGACGGAAGATCATTGAACATTTGAGTGAGCATAAGTCCGCGTCCGATAGTGAACGCGACCGTTTTATAGATCAGTTGGCCAGCAGACTAGCATCCGAAGACCAATTGCGAGTTACGTTAACGGCCGCTGCAAGGCATGGAGGACTTCATTACCAAAAACTCGACCATGAAGCCGATTTTGGCGAAGTTCTTGATACCATTAGAAGAGCCGCATTTTTAGAAGGCCCCGACGCAAACGGCACAAGGAAACGTGTATTAAAGTTTCTGTCTGAAGTCCCCGGCAGCTTCGCATTCAAACTTTACGACACGTTCGGCTTCCCGCTCGACATGACCCAATTGCTCGCGACCGAGCGCGGTCTGACTGTCGACGTCGCCGGGTTTAATGCGCTCATGGAACAGCAGCGCGAACGCGCCCGCGCCGCGCAGAAAAAGGAAGTCGTCGTCGCCGCCACCGAAGGCGACGCCAAGGTCGAACTCACGCCGACGGTGTTCACCGGTTACGATCTCGGCAACCTCGCCAACTTCGCCACCGTGCTTCAGGAGGTCGTCACCACCGACGACGCCACCTATCTCGTCTTCACCGCTTCGCCGTTCTACGCCGAGATGGGCGGTCAGGCCGGTGATGCCGGCACGGCCACGGTTGACGGCCGCGCGATCCAGATTGTGGATACGGTCAAAGACAAGGCCGGCCGCTTCCTCCATCAGGTGGCCGATCCCGCCGCCTTGGACTTCAACCCGGAAGCTAAAAAGGCGAAGGCGACCCTCAGCGTCGACCTCGCCCGTCGCCGCGCCATTTCCCGTCATCACAGCGCCACGCACCTGATCCACTGGGCGCTGCGCAAGGTCCTGGGCACGCACGTGCATCAGGCCGGCACGTCCAAGACGCCGGATCGGCTGCGCTTCGACTTCGCCCACTTCGAGGCCATGACGCCGGAGCAGCTCGCCGAGGTCGAGCGCCTGGTCAACGGCCACGTCATCGACAACGCCGTGGTGCAGAGTTACGAAACCGAATTCGACCAGAAGCCGGAAGGCACCCTCGCCTTCTTCGGCGAAAAATACGGCAAGGTCGTGCGGGTCGTCGATATCGGCGGCTACAGCCGCGAACTCTGCGGCGGCACGCACGTGCAGACCGCCGGCGAAATCGGCTTGGTTAAAATCGTTTCCGAAGGTGCCATCGCCGCCGGCACCCGCCGCATCGAAGCGGTCGCCGGCGCCGCCGCCTACGCCTTTGTCACCGCGCACGAAAACGCCCTGCGCACCGTCAGTGCCAAGCTCAACGCCGGCGCGCAGGATGTCGCGCAGAAGCTTGACGCCCTGCTCGCGCAAAAGGCCGAAATCGAACGCAAGCTCAAGGCCTTCGAACAAAAGGCCGAGGCCGGCCAGGCCGATGCTTTGATTGCCAAAGCAGTCGAAAAGGATGGCCTCAAGTGGGTGTCCGCCGTCGTCACGGCCGAGAACCCCAACGCCCTGCGTGCGCTCGGTTCGCAGATGATCAAGAAGCTTGGCGAAGGCGTCGTCATTCTCGGCGCCGCCTCTGACGACAAGGCTTCCGTGGTCGCATCCAAGCCGGCAAGCTCGTCGCCGAACGCGCCGCTGCTCTCGGCGGCAAAGGCGGCGGCAAACCCGATTTCGCCATGGGCGGCGGCCGCGATCCCGATAAACTCGCCGAAGTGCTCAAACTCTGAACAGCCGATCGGCAGAGCGGGTTAACCATCTGAACGAGCCCACCCTGGCGACCTTTGCGTCTTCTGCGCCTTTGCGTTAACCCTTATCTCGATGGCTTCCGATTCCGCTCCGGTCGCCAGTTTCAAGGACTGGTTTAATCCAGTGCGCTACCGGGCGATTGCCGACCGCTTGCAGTCGGCCTGTCCGGAGTTTGACCGGCGACGGTTTCTCAAGCTGACACTCGACGACCTTGAATCGCGCGAGCTCATGGCGCGGTTGCGGCAGACCGCTCACGCCGCGCACGCCGCCCTGCCCGATTCCTTCGCCGACCAGCTCGCCGTGCTGAGGAAGGCGGCCGAAGGCGAGGCTCAGAGTTTTGTCGGCATCTGGTATTCCGAATTCGTGGGTATCTACGGATTGGATACGCCGGAGATTTCGCTGCCGGCGTTGCGCCACTTCACCCGTTACGGCTCCGCCGAATGGGCCGTTCGCGGCTTCATTCTGCGCGATCCGAAGGCGACGCTGGCCGAGATGCTGCGTTGGACGGAAGATGGCAACGAACACGTGCGCCGTCTCGCCAGCGAGGGCTCGCGTCCACGGCTGCCGTGGGGCACGCGGCTGGGCTTTCTAGTCGACGATCCTTCCCCCACCTTGCCGATCCTGGAAAAGCTCAAGGCCGATCCCGCACTCTACGTGCGCAAGTCGGTCGCCAACCATCTCAACGACATCGCCAAGGATCACGGCGATCTTGTGGTCGCGCTTGCCGGAGGTTGGGACCGCGGCGATGCCCGCACCGCCTGGATCGTGCGCCACGGCCTGCGCACATTGATCAAACGCGGCCATCGCGGCGCGCTGACTTTGCTCGGCGCCGGACAGGAACCGGCGGTGCGCATCGACCGGTTTCATGCCGTTCCGGCGAAACTGACCATCGGCGAAACCGCTCGGATCGAAGCGACGATCACTTCCACCGCGAAAACCGCGCAGACGCTGATCGTCGATTTTGTGGTTCATTACGTGAAAGCCAACGGCAGCACCTCGCCGAAGGCATTCAAATGGAAGCAGCTCAACCTCGCGTCGGGGGCCGGAATCACACTGGCCAAGGCGCTGGCATTGCGTGACCTGAGCACACGCCGGCATTTTCCCGGACACCACCGGATCGCATTGCAAATCAACGGGCGCACTGTGGCCGAAACCGTCTTCGTGTTGGCGCGAAAGCGCGGCTGACCGATTACAAAAATTCGGATTGGCATCCCCCGGCGCAGATTGCGAAACGGAAAGCGTCACCTAGTTTTAACGCACCATGAATCTACACGGATTGGTGGATGAAGTGGCCGGCAACGCGGATGCGTTTATCGCCTCGGCCGATTCCCTGCACGACGCCCGCGAAGCGGTGTCCGATTATGTCGAGGAGAACTACCCTGAGCTCTCCCGCAAAGACGTGAAAAACGTCGTCAATGGCGTCATGCGCCTGCTGGAGGAGGAAGCCCAATTCCAAGGGCGCGCGGCGGGCCCAAAACGCCATCGCGCTCGCGACGTTGACGACGACTGAGGATTGGCGACGTTGGTCGACCATGGTCGACTACAGCGCTCCCGATCTCACCATCCACCCGCCCCGCAGTCCGCGGGTGCGGCTGGGCCGTTTCGTTCATCTGCCGCGCCTGCTCGACAAGGCGCGCGCCTTTGTCGCCAAGAAAAACGGCGACTACATTTTCCCGTGTCCGCTCGACGAACGTGTCTTCACCTTCGTTGGCATCGAACCCACGCGTTTTATCGATGCGGTGCGGACCGGAAAATCCGACACGGAAATGCTCGCCTGGGTGCGCGAACACATGGAGCCCGCCCGCGCGCCCTATGAAGTCCTGGCCTGGTCCGCCTGGATGGAAAACCAGGCGCCCGGCGACCCGAAACGTCATCGAAACTTCGGCGACGAAATCGAACGCATGGCGCCCGGTCGTGAGGACATTGTCACGACATTCGACCGGCTCGAACTCGACGACTACACCGCGTTCGGCGGCCGCGGTTGAGACTCAGCTCGGCGGGATCAGCCAGCGTCGAAGGACCGCGTCGAGATCGGCCAGCCGCACCGGCTTCGAAATGAAGTCGTTCATGCCGATCGCAAAACAACGTTCACGGCTTTCGCTCACCACATTGGCCGTCAACGCCACGATCGGCACCGTGCGTTGCCAGCCTTCGCCGGCGCGAATCCGCATCGTCGCCTCGTAGCCGTCGAGGTTCGGCATGTGGCAATCCATCAGGATGAGATCGAACCGCTGGCGCCGCACCCGCTCCACCGCCTCGATGCCATCGGCGACGGAGATAAAGCGATACCCCAATCGCGCCAGCAATCGCTCGCCGATGCGCCGACTGGTGGTCTCGTCATCGACCAGGAGAATTTCGCAATCAGCCGGTGTTTTCGTCTCTCGCCCTTCCCTCGCCACCGCTCCTGAGTCCGCAGGTTGCACCGCGATTGCGGGCTGACCTCCGCCGCACAGCACGGTCGCGAGTTGCACCGCGTTGATGAGAGGCTTTCGCAGCGTGCCCGCGACGGCACGCGTCGAATCGTCCGCCGCCTGCAACAACGTCGTGCGATTCGCCGGCCAGTCCGTCTGCGGCCAGGGCACCTGCGCATGTCGCACCAGCCACGTGTCGTCGGGGTTCGACTCAGACAACCACCGCGCCGCTTCCACCGGGTCCTGCGTCGCCAGTGCGGTGGCGCCGAGACGGGCAACAATGCTCGCGGCCGCATCAACCCCGAGTCGCGTGCGTTCCAACACAATCACGCGGCGCACCGTCGCCAGCGGCGCCGGCTCCGTCGATCCGGGTTCTCCCGCCACGAATGGCAGGATCACGGCAAACTCCGAACCGCGACCTTCCTCGCTCTTTACCGTCATTTCGCCTCCCATCAAATCGACCAGACTCCGGCAGATGGCGAGCCCGAGTCCCGTGCCGCCGTAACGACGTGTCGTCGAGGTGTCGGCCTGGGTGAATCGTTCCATGATGCGTTGCAACGCCTCGGCCTTGATGCCGATGCCGGTGTCGCGCACCGAAATTCGTAACCGTTCTTCGGATACATTCGGATCGCGCCACAGCCCCGCCTCCAATCGCACCTCGCCCTTTTCCGTGAACTTGAACGCGTTGCTCAGCAGGTTGAGCAGGATCTGCCGCAGCCGCGCCGGATCGCCCACCACCTGTCCGGGCAACGCCGGCTCAATGACGAGGCCAAACTCCAGCTCCTTGCCGGTGGTGCGCAGGGCGCCGATGCCCGCCACCTCCTCCAGCAATCGCGGCAAGTCGTATTCCACGGACTCAATCTCGACCTTGCCCGCCTCGATCTTGGAAAAATCAAGAATGTCGCTGATCAGACCCAGCAACGAATCGGCCGAGTAGCGCAACGTGCGCAGGTGCAACTGCTGCTCGTCATCAAGCGGCGAGCCTTCGAGCAGCTCCGCCGAACCGATCACGCCGATCAACGGCGTGCGGATCTCGTGACTCATGGTGGCGAGAAAATCGCTCTTGGCCCGGTTGGCCGCCTCGGCG
>CBINJL010000153.1:0-6878 GCA_966250925.1 uncultured Opitutus sp.
GCTCGGCAAGGCGTTCGCCGCCAAGGCGACTGCTGCCGGCCTCTCCGATGTGGTCTTCGACCGCAACGGCGCCCGTTATCATGGCAAGGTCAAGGTGTTTGCCGATGCCGCCCGTGAAGGCGGTCTGAAATTCTAACGACGACATGGCCATGAGCTCTCCCTCCGCCAACCCTTCTTCCAATTCTCCCGCCTCCGGCCATCGTGGTCGTGGTCAGGGTGGCCCGCGTCGCGACAATCGTCGTGACCGTCGCGACTCCGCCCCCGCCCAGGACGAAGGTCCGGAACTCTTCGAGAAGGTCGTCTTCATCAATCGTTGCGCCAAGGTCGTCAAGGGCGGCCGCCGATTCAGCTTCTCGGCGCTCGTCGTCGTGGGCGACGGCAAGGGGCAGGTCGGCATCGGCCTCGGCAAGGCCAATGAAGTTCCCGACGCCATCCGCAAGGGCACCGAAGGCGCCCGCAAGCAGATGAAGAAGGTTGCCATCAAGGGCGACACCATCCCGCACGAGGCGATCGGTGTTTCCGACGGTGGCAAGGTCCTCATCCGCCCGGCCACCCCCGGCACCGGCCTCATCGCCGGCGGCGGTGTGCGCGCCGTGCTCGAAGCGGCCGGTGTGCACAACGTGCTGACCAAGTCGCTCGGTTCCAACAATCACCAGGCCGTGGTCAACGCCACCTTCGACGCCCTCCGCCAGCTCCGCGTGCGCGAGACCGTCAAGACCCTGCGTTCCAAGGCTCAAGCCGAGGCTTGATTCTCCACGCCCTGTTTTCAGCGTCTCCAATTCCAATTATCCGAGTCCCGTTCCCGCCTTCGCGGGAACGGGGCGTTTTCTGAGGAAACATCATGAAACTCCACGAACTCAAAAACGTTAAGGGTGCCATCCACCGCAAGAAGCGCGTCGGCACCGGTGAAGGCAACGGCCGCGGTAAGACTTCCGGTCGCGGCGGCAAGGGCCAGACGGCCCGTTCCGGCGGCGGTATCCGCGTCGGTTTCGAAGGTGGCCAGATGCCCCTTTATCGTCGTCTGCCTCATCGCGGCTTCAACCAGAAGCCCTTCCGCACCGAGCCGGCCGTGCTCAATGTCAGCGATCTCGCCGCTCTCGACGACTCCATCACGGACGTCAACGCCGAGGTTCTGGCCCAGGCCGGCATCATCCGGGCGGGTGAGACCTACGTGAAGGTGCTCGGCGACGGCGAAATCAGCCGCGCGCTGAAGGTCACCGCCAGCAAGTTCTCCGCTTCGGCCAAGGCCAAGATCGAAGCCGCCGGTGGCGAAGCCATCGTGGCCTGACGGGTCATTTTGGGTTTTTGATTCTCTAAATTTGATCGGGTGACGGCTCGCCTCCGCCCGATCAAATCCGGAGCGAAAATCCAAAATCCAAAATCGAAAATTCCAGAAATCTCCAGTGCTCTCCGCCTTTACGAACTCGCTGAAGATTCCCGAGCTGCGGCAACGGATCTTCTACACGTTGTCGTTGCTGTTCATTGCCCGCGTGGCCGCCGTCGTGCCGCTGCCGGGTCTGGATCCGGCTCCGCTCAAACAATTCTTCGCGGATCAAACCGCGGCGGGTTCCGGAGCTCTCGTCGGGCTCTACAACATGTTCACTGGCGGTGCGCTGGTGCAGGGCGCGATCGGCGCGCTGGGCATCATGCCCTACATTTCGGCGTCGATTATTTTTCAACTGATGACGGCGGTCGTGCCGGCGCTTTCGCGTCTGCAGCAGGAAGGTGATGTCGGGCGGCAGAAGCTGACCCAATACACCCGCTATGCGACCGTCTTGATCTGTTTGGTGCAGGGCACACTGCTCATCCTCGCGCTCGAAAACCCGTCGCGCTTGTTCTCCGGTTATGACGTCAACGCCTACGGCGACATCGTGATCGTGAGCAAGATGTGGTTCCTCATCACCTCGGTGATCATCATGACCGCAGGCACCATGTTGCTGATGTGGCTGGGCGAACAAATCACCCAGCGCGGTATCGGCAACGGTGTGTCGCTGCTGATCACGGTGGGCATTCTGGCCGACATCCCCGGTGCGGCTCAGGCGACCTACCAGCTGTTCTTCGCTCCGGTTGGCGTGCAGACCCTCGGCCTTCCGCAGGGCATCATCATGTTCGGCCTCTTCATTCTCGTTACCATGGGTATCATCATGGTGGTGCAGGGGCAGCGGAAGATTCCGGTGCAATACGCCAAGCGAGTCGTCGGTAACAAGGTCATGGGCGGGCAGAGCTCCTTCATGCCGCTCAAGGTCAACTACTCGGGTGTCATGCCGGTGATCTTCGCCAGCGCCATCCTGTTGTTCCCGCAGCAAATCCTGTCGCAGCTCGGCGCGGCCTTCGAACTCGATTTCCTGGTCGAATTCGCCAACAACCTGCTGCGCGGCCACTGGCTTTATTACACCGGTTTCGGCCTCCTGATTCTGTTCTTCAGCTACTTCTGGGTCTCGGTCATGTTCAAGCCGATCCAGATCGCCGATGATCTGAAGAAGTATGGCGGCTACATCCCGGGCGTGCGTCCCGGTGAGCCGACCGCGAAGTTCCTCGACTTCATCATGACGCGCCTGACTCTGGCCGGCGCGATCTTCCTCACCATCATCGCCGTGTTGCCGGACGTGCTGTTGTTCCAGCTCAATGTCCCGCAGCGTATCGCCATCTTCTTCGGTGGTACCGGCATGCTCATCACCGTGGGTGTGGTGCTCGACACCATGCGTCAGGTGGAGACCTTCCTGCTCCAGCGCCATTATGACGGCTTCCTGAAAAAGGGCCGCGTGCGCGCTCGCGCCGGTGCCGGCACCCGCAGCGGTGCTCTGGGCGACGCCGCCAGCGCCGAAGCCGTGCGCAAGCTGATCACCGTGGTCGGCAGCATCTTCTGCTTCGGCATCGCGATCTGGCTGTGGCGCAAGTTCGGCGGTTGAAAATAACCCTTTACATTGGCGCCGGCGGTCTGCACGTTCTGCCCCCTTTCGCTTGGCGGTAGCCCCGCCAAGGCCAAGGTGTTGGTGTTCGGACCATCCAGTCCGGCCCTCGCCGAAAGATCCCGTTCTTTGAATATCGAGCACGTCTCTTCTGCCGAATTGATACAGCAGGAGATTTGCCGCCGCACGCCCGCCGGCCAACAGGCCATCCGGGCACAGGAAAAGGGGCAACCCGTTCCTGATCAGACCATTCTGGCCGTTTTACGCCGCTGGTTCTGGGCGCGCAAACCCGATGCGGGATTCGTTTTGACCGACTTCCCGGCTACGTTGCTCCAAGCTCAAGTGTTTGAGGAATGGCTCGACGCCCGCGGTATCACATTGGATGCCTGCGTGATCGACGACCAAACTCGGGCGGATTCCGCCGTCCTCGACCATTATCGCACCCACGGCGTGCCCTTTGTCGGCATGGCCGGACAGCTGGACGCCTGATTCATTCCATGGCTATTCCCATCAAGAACCAGCGGGCCATCGCGCAAATGCGTGAGGCCAGTGCGATCGCCGCCACCGTACTCTACACTTTGCGTGACCACGTGGCGCCTGGGATCACGACTTACGACTTGGACCAAATCGGCCGCGAGCTCATCGCTCAACTCGGCGCCCGCAGCGCGTGTCATGGCTATCAGATTGGTTCCCGCCGCTTTCCGGCCTACACCTGCCTCTCGGTCAACGAGGAGGTGGTGCACGGCATCGGCAGCATGCGACGCATCCTCACCGACGGCGATATCATCGCCCTTGATGTGGTTGTTGAATACGAAGGTTACATCGGCGACAACGCCATCACCGTTCCGGTCGGAGCGGTTTCGCCCGAACGGGCGAAGTTGTTGCAAGTGACCGAAGAGGCCCTTCGCCTCGGCATCGCGCAAGCGGTGGCCGGCAACCGTATCGGCGACATCTCCAACGCCGTCCAAACCTACGTCGAAAAGCACGGCTTCAGTGTCGTGCGCGACATGGTGGGACACGGGGTGGGGGTCTCGATGCACGAGGAGCCGCAGATTCCCAATTTCGGCCGTCGCGGCAAAGGGGAACTGATTCGTCCGGGCATGACGCTCGCCATCGAACCGATGGTCAATGTCGGCCACTGGCGCACCCGCACACTGCGGGACGGCTGGACCATCACCACCGTCGATGGGTCTGACTCCGCGCATTTCGAACACACCGTGCTCACCACCGAATCCGGCCCGGAAATCCTCACGATTCCCCGGCTCGATTCCGTTTCCCGCGTTCACGCCACCACGGCCTGAGTGCTGTTTCTCTCTTTTCTCAAACCAAACCACCCTCCTTTAACTCACAACTCCCTCCATCATGCCTCGTCTCCTTGGCGTCGACATCCCGGCGAAGAAAAAAGTCTCCTTTGCGCTTCGCTACATTTATGGCATCGGACCGCAGCGGGCCGACCAGATCGTGCAGGAAGCCGGTCTGGATCCGGACATGCGCGCGAACGATCTCAATGAGGAACAGCTCAACCAGATCCTCAACGTCATCACCGACCACAAGTGGGTCGTTGAAGGCGACCTGCGTCGTGAAATCACCGGCAACCTGAAGCGCCTCCAGGCGATCGGCAGCTACCGTGGCCTGCGCCATCGTCGCAGCCTCCCGGTCCGCGGTCAGCGCACCAAGACCAACAGCCGCACCCGCAAGGGCCCGCGTCGCACCGTTGGTGTCACCAAGAAATAATTTAACCGCCTCCCGTCATGGCTGAAGAGAAGTCCAAATCCGCAAACGAAAAGAAGCCGGCCGCCGCGGCCGCCGCTCCCGAGGCCGCCACCGAGGAGAAGCAGGAAGAAAAGAAGGTCGAGCTCATCGGCGGTGTGCCGAAGCAGCCGACCGCTGAAGATCTGCTCAAGGAAGAGCTTGGCGCGGTCAAAATCCGCAAGGCCAAGGGCTCGAAGAACATCACTTCGGGCGTGGTCTCCGTCCTCGCCTCCTTCAACAACACCATCGTTTCGATCACCGATCCGAAGGGCGCCGTCATCTCCTGGTCCAGCGCCGGCAAGTGCAACTTCCGCGGTTCCCGCAAGTCCACCGCCTACGCCGCTCAGATCGTCGCCCAGGACGCCGCCCGCGCCGCCATGGCCCACGGCCTCAAGGACGTGGTGATCAAGATCAGCGGTCCCGGCCTCGGCCGCGACAGCGCCGTCCGCGCCATCCAGGCCATCGGCCTCGAAGTGACCTCGATCATCGACGTCACCCCGGTGCCGCACAACGGCTGCCGCCCCCGCAAGCGTCGCCGCGTCTGAGCGCGCTTTGCGCGATCTCAAATTTCAAATCTCAAATCTAAAAATTTCCAGAAATGGCTCGTTACATCGGACCCACCACCCGCCTCAGCCGCCGCTTCGGCCAGCCGCTGTTTGGCGCCACCAAGGCCTACGAGAAGCGCTCGTATCCGCCTGGTCAGCACGGCCCGCGTCTCCGTCGCAAGAAGTCGGAATACGCCATCGGCCTCGACGAGAAACAGAAGCTTCGTTACGTCTACGGCCTCCTCGAGCGCCAGTTCCGCCGCACCTTTGAAAAGGCCAAGCGTGAAAAGGGCGTCACCGGCGAACGTTTTCTCCAGCTCCTCGAGACCCGTCTCGACAGCACGATCTACTCGCTCGGTTTCGCCAAGAGCCGCGCCGCCGCTCGTCAGCTCGTCAACCACGGTCACGTCCGCGTCAACGGCCGCAAGGTCGACATCGCGTCCTACACGGTCGTCCCTGGCGACGAGATCATGATCAAGGACACGCCGACCTCCCGCCAGATCGCCACCCGCAATCTGGAAGAGACCCGCGCCCGCAACGTCCCCGGCTGGCCGACTTTCACGCCCGAGACCTACACCGGCGTTGTCAACCGCCTGCCGACCCGCGAGGAAATGACCCAGGATATCAACGAGCAGCTCATCGTTGAGTTCTACTCGCGTTTCTGAGTGGCGCTCCGCGCCGGGTTTAAGGAACAAGTTGAAGTTGAAGCGCTTCACTTGTTCCGACTTAAACTTCAACTTTTGACTTAAACTTTTCCCAACCATGCCCAAACGCCTCGGTAAGTTCGAACTCCCCAACAAGCTCACGAAGGTGGAGGAAGGCTCCACCGCCACCTACGGCAAGTTCATCGCCGAGCCCTTCGAGGCCGGTTACGGTCACACCATCGGCAACTCCCTCCGTCGCGTCCTGCTCAGCTCGATCGAAGGCGCCGCCATTGCCTCGATCAAGATCGAGGGCGTGAACCACGAGTTCCAGAGCATCGACGGTGTCGTTGAAGACGTCACCGACATCGTGCTCAACCTCAAGAAGGTGCTCATCGTCTCCACCGCCAATCGCGACGAGGTGGTGCTCTCCCTCAAGGTTGATCGCGAAGGTGCCGTCACCGCCGCCGACATCCAGGCCGACGCCAATATCACCATCGTCAACCCGGACCAGTTGATCTGCACCCTCGACAAGTCCCGCGCCTTCGAGGCCGAGATCACGGTCAAAACCGGCCGCGGCTACTGCCCGGGTGAGCTCAACAAGAAGGAAGAGCAGGCCATCGGCGTCATCCCGATCGACTCGCTCTTCTCACCGGTCAAGCTCGTCAAATACGCGGTCGAAAACACCCGCGTCGGTCAGATCACTGATTACGACAAGCTCATCCTCGAAATCTGGACGGATGGTCGCATCAACCCGGACGACGCCCTCAAGCAGGCCGCCTCGATCCTGAAGCACCACCTCGACGTCTTCGACCGCGTGTCGGAGGAGTCCTACGAATTCGACAACCAGCAGTCCGAAGTCAGCGAAGAGCAGAACAAGCTGCGCAAGCTCCTCAACATGTCGGTCAACGAGATCGAACTGTCGGTGCGCGCCGCCAACTGCCTCAACAACGCGAACATCACCACGGTCGGCGAACTCGCCATGAAGACCGAGCAGGAGATGCTCAAGTACCGCAACTTCGGCAAGAAGT
>CBINJL010000154.1:0-6870 GCA_966250925.1 uncultured Opitutus sp.
GTGGTCCGCGACAAAGCCGTTGTCTTGCCAGCAACCGACCACTTTTGGCAGGTTGTCGGCGACGACGCCGCATTTGGTCCGCGGATTGAAAATGGTGCCCCACGGGGTAGTTGGATTGACCCGCAGCGACAGCGTGACCGTCGGGTCGACGATTTCAGAGTAGTAATACGAGCTGTAGGTTTCGCGACGCACGTAGGAGAAGAGCGTGTTGCTGACGATGGTGAGATCAGGGTTGCCCTTGAACGTCTGGATCGCCTGCGCGCGGATGTTGCGGCCGATGGAATTGTCGCCAGGCCGCAGCAAACGCTTGCTGCGATCGAGCTTCACCTCCGGTCCCCAGAGCATGACGTTGGCCGGAAAACCGCTCGTCACATACATCGAGTTCTGCGGGTCCGAGAACGGAACACCAGCCCCTTGATTTTGATTGATGCCAGTGCGGTAGAGACCGTGATCGATCAGGTTTTGGGTCGGACGATTTACGCCGAAGTTTTCAGTGTATTCGACGTAGTAGGCCTGCGCGTTGAGAAACAGCTCGTAATCGTCGGAGGGACGATAAGTCAGCGCGCCGTAGAGGGAATGACTCTTGCGGTAGGCGTTGTCATACCAGCCGTCGGAATCCTCGCCGGTGTAGGAAACGCGATAGGCAAGCTTGTCGGAAATCGGACCACCGATATCGAAGCCGACGCGGTAAATGTCGTCGGTGCCGACCGTGCCCCAAACCTCGCCCTTGGTCTTGTCGAAATAGGGCCGCTTGGTGATGTAGTCGACAAATCCGCCGACGTAGGCCGAGGCGCCTTGAACGGCGGTTGCGGGACCTTTGACGATGTTGACCGACTCAACCCAGTTGAAGTCGACCGGCATGCCGTTGCCGTTGCTGGTCGTGCCGCCGCGCATGCCGTTGTAGAACACGTCGGCGTATTGTCCGCGGATGTCGGGATTGGCCGGCGCGCCGAAATTGGAGCGCGTGAACGAACTCGACGTCAGCTTCGAGAAGTCGCGCACATCCTGAATCGAAATGGCGGTGAGCTGCTCGCGGGAAATGATGGTCACGCTGCGCGGCGTATTGAGCACGTTGTCGCCCACGCCGAACACCGAACCAAACGGACGCGACGTCGGCATGATGTTTTCCTCGATCGGCACGTCGCTCACTTCGAAGCGTTCCATTTCGATCGGTTGGTCATCCTCGGCCTGCGCGAACAGGCCGGGCACCATGCCGGCAAACGCGGCAGCCAGCGGCAGATAGGTCGTTTTGAGTCGGTTCATTATAGAGTGTAGGTCTGAGTCTGGATCGGAGATCCACGAAGCACGGGCCGTGCCTCACCTGCACAAATAACGAACCAGCCGCGATAAAACGCGCTCATGGCGCCTGTGTCCGGCCGGCTCACTCAAACAGCGGCAGGATTTGCATGCCCGGCACCGTCACGAGGCCCTTGTCGGTGATGCGGATCTCGGGAATCACCGAAAGCGGGATGAGATTGAAACCCATGTAGGGCAACGTGCAGCCGGCGGCCGACCAGGCCTTCTTCAGCTTGGTCGAGGCCTTGGCGACGTCTTTCGCGCGCAGGTCGGACAACAGGCCCGCGATGGGCAACGGCAAGTCCGCGACGATGCGGCCGTCGCGCACGATGCACACGCCTCCCTTGGTCGCCTTGATATGCGCCAGCGCGGTCTGCATGTCCGCTTCGTTGGTGCCGGCGATGATGATGTTGTGCGCATCGTGACCCACGCTGCTGGCGACGGCGCCGGCCTTGAGCCCGAACTTGTGCAACAGCCCGTGCGCCACCCCGCCGTTTTTGCCGTGACGCTCGACGACGGTCACAAAACACAGGTCGTGCCGCGCGAGATGCTCCGCCCACGAATCCGCCGGCGCGAGCTCCATCCGGTCATGGAACAGGATGATGCCGGGCAACTCGGTGCGGATCGTGTTGGCGATCACCGTTTCCGTCGGCAACTCCGGCGTGAGTTTCACCCGCCGCGGCACCTTCACCGTGCGGTAGGCGGTTTTGGGATACCGATACGGGTTGCTCAACGCTTCCTCCAGCAGCGGCGTCACGCGGCGATTTTTCACCACCAGTTCGCCGCCATACCAGGTGCACTGCGGCTCCAGCGCGTCGTTGAAAAGCACGACGTCGGCACGGCGCGCCGGAGCGAGGCCGCCGATGTCGTTGTCCACATGGAAACGCGTCGCCGGATGCAGCGACCCCATGCTCAGCGCCGTCTCCGGTTTCATGCCGGCCTTGACCGCCTCACGCACCACCCAGTCGAGGCCGAAGAGAAACAGGTCGTCGGCGTCGCGGTCGTCGGTGCAGACGCAGACGCGTTTCGGATTCGCGCCGAGTTCGGTCACGGTTTTGATCGCTTCCGGCAACGAATGCCACGGCGTGGTGGGCGGACCGCCACGCAGAAAAATCCAGACACCGTTTTCCAGAAAATCATCGGCGATGTCGCGGTCGATCGACTCGTGCGTGTCGTTGATGCCGCTGGCCGCGCCCGCCGCCACGAACTCGCGGCCGTAGATGTGACCGCTGATTGGTTTCCCGCGTTTGATCGCCTCGCCGAGGATGGCGTGGCTGCGCGCATCGCCCATCGCCACCTGCACAAAATCCATCTTCTCGCCCAACGCCAGCGCCTCCGGCCAGGTGTCGAACAACCGGCCGATTTTTTCCGCGGTGAGATCGCCGCCGGCGGTTTCGAAATGCGCACTCGTCGCCGGCACCGTGCTCGGCACCGTGAGGAAAATATTGAGCGGCGCCTGCCGTGCGTCCTTCAACATCCACTCGATGCCGGCGGCATCGCAGACATTGCCGATTTCGTGACTGTCGCAAAAAATTGTCGTCGTGCCATTGAGCAGCGCGCCTTCGGCGTAGGCGCAGGCCGTCATCATCGAGCTTTCGATATGAATGTGCGGATCGACCAAACCCGGCGCGAGGATGCCGCCCGCCGCATCGAAGAAACGCGTCGCGCCGCCCTTCCGCTTTTTCGCCGTGCCCGCCGGTTTCACCGCGGCGATGCGGCCGTGCTTGATCCACACTTCCTTTCCGTCGTGCATACGCTCGGTGTAGCTGGAAAAAACCCGCGCCCCGCGCAGCACCAGATCCGGTTCGGCCTGCGCCATCGCCACAGCGGCGAGATCGCGGGTGACAGTATGCAGCGGAGGGACGGAGAAGCGGGTCAAAGCCATGAGCAATTTTCAGCAAACGCGGTGCCAGCGACGATCCTTTTTAATTGGCCTGCAAGCCGCTCCCGAAATCATCCCGCCATGCTTCGTCCGCTTTTCGCCGTCCTGTTGCTGTGTGCCACCGCCGCCCGCGGCGCCGATGATTTTTCATCCCGCTACGACGCCATTCGCGCCACCGCCACGCCTGCCCAGCTTTATGCATTTCTCTACGCCCTGCCCAAGGGCGGAGATCTGCACAACCACTTCGGCGGCGCCAATCGTTCGGAGTGGATGTGGGCGGTCATGACCGATCCGTCCCGCAATGGTGGCGACACCTTCTACGCCCGCGAACGCTTCGCCGCCGCGCCCGACGCCATCGCCGCCACTGCCCGCCATCACACCCTCCGCCAGGCCAGCTACGATGCGTTGTCGCCGGCGGCGCGGAGCGAATACGTCGCCCTCACCGCCATGACCGCCGCCGAGCGCGAGGCTTGGCTGAACGCGTTCCGCCTCGACGCGCCCGGCGAAGGCCGTTCGGAGTTTTTCGACGACCACTGGCCGCGACTCGGCGAGATCACCGACAATCCGCACGTGCGGTTCGAATTGCTCGCCATGAACATCAAGGCCTTCGCCGCCGAGGGCGTGCGTTACCTCGAACTGCAGTTCGGTGTCGACGATCTGCGCCACAATGATCTGCGACCGCTGACCGACGCCGAAGCGCTGGCGATGCTCGAAGCCCGACTCGCCCAGCCCGATGTCGCCGACACCGGCCTCGTCGTGCGTTTTCAGGAAATGGTGCTGCGTTTCGCCGGCGATGCCGAGGCGCGCCTCGAACACACCTATGCCTGGGTCGACGCCCATCGCGACCGCTGGGTCGGCATCAACATGGCCGGCATCGAGGAAAAAGGGCCGGGTTATCCCGCGCGGTTTCTCGCCACCTATCGCAAGCTCCGCGCGCGCTACCCCACCCTGCCGTTGTCGATCCACGCCGGGGAAATGGACAGCCCCGATCGCAACATCCGCGACACGCTCCTGCTCGGCGCCACGCGCATCGGCCATGGTCTCAACATTCTCGGCGACCCCGAAACGTTGCTGCTCCTCCAGCACAGCGACCGCACGTTGATCGAGATCAACCTGATCTCGAATCGCCTGCTCGAATACGTGCCCGATCTCGCCGCGCATCCGTTTCCCGAACTGCTGCGCACGGGCGTGCCGGTCTGCCTCAACACCGATGATCGCGGTATGTGGGACACCAACCTGACCGACGAATACTACACCGCCGTCACGACCTACAATTTGTCGTGGGCGGAACTGATTTCCCTCGGCCGCAATTCCCTGCGCCACGCCTTCGTCGAGGAGCCGGTGAAGTCACAACTGCTCGCCGACTACGAACGCGATGTCGCGGCCTTCGCCGCCCGTTTCGCCGCCGGTTCGGTCGATGACGCGCTCGCCCGCCTCGACGCCGAAGTCGCACCGGTCACCTACGGCTACGGCTGGCGCAACTGGGGCTTCGAATTCGCCGACGTGCCCGCCGCCGCCGGTCGCTGATCACATGCGCCACACAAACGCCACCGCCGCGCACAGCACGACGCCGATCGCCGTCGGCATCAACGCCGACAACGCCGTCCACTTGGCCGATCCGGTTTCCTTGTAAATGGTGTAGAGCGTCGTGCTGCAGGGATTGTGGCAGAGGCTGAACAACATCAGGCAAACCCCGGTCAACGCCGTCCAACCTCCCGCGGTGAGAATCTGTTTCACGCCTTCGTCGCTGGTTTCAAACATCACGCCGGCATCGCCCCAGATCCCGTTCTGGCCCGTCACCAGCACCGTCAGCATGAGGATGCTCGGGATGACGATTTCGTTGGCCGGGATGGCGATGATGTAGGCCAGCAGAATCACGCCGTTGAGCCCGATGGCGAGGCCGAGCGGATCAAGTCCGCCGACAATCCAATCCGCCACTGCCCGGTCGCCGATGGTGATGTTGGCCACCAGCCAGATCACCGCGCCCGCCGGCAGGGCAAACACCACTGCGCGCCACAACACAAACAGGGTGCGATCAATCAGCGAGGTGTAGAGCGTGCGCCAGAGATTCGGCGGCCGATACGGCGGCAGCTCCAGACTGAAGGTCGACGCTTCGCCGCGCAGCACGGTGTGACTCAGCGCCCAGGCACTGAGCAACGTGAGCCCGAAGCCGAGCAGCGCCACCAGAAACACCGCCCCCGTCGCCACCAGGCCGGCGAATTGCGCCGGCACCAGCGCGCCGAGAAACACCGACGCCACCAGGATCTGCGTCGGCCAGCGACCGTTGCACAACGAGAAGTTGTTGGTCAGAATCGCGATCAATCGTTCGCGCGGTGAATCGATCACCCGCGCCGCGATCACCCCGGCCGCGTTACAGCCGTAGCCCATCGCGGTCGTCAGCGCCTGCTTGCCGTGCGCGCCCGCCCGATGAAACACCCGGTCGAGGTTGAAGGCGACCCGCGGCAGATAACCGAGATCCTCCAACAGCGTGAAGGCCGGGAAAAATATCGCCATGGGCGGCAGCATCACACTGATCACCCACGCCGTGGCCAGGAACATGCCGTCGATCAACAGTCCGGCCAGCCAGGCCGGCAGGGCCGCAAACGCCAGCCCGCGCAACCAACCGTAGGCGTGCTCGGTCAACAGCGTGGCCAGCCAGCCGCTGGGATAATTCGCGCCGACAATCGTGAGCCAGAGCACCGTCGCAAACACCAGGCCCATGATGGCGAATCCGGTGCGCGGACTCGTCAGCAGGCGGTCGATGCGATTCTGCCAGTCGAGCCGGCGCGATTCGCCCCGCCGCGCCACGCTGCGTTCCGCGATGCGCGTGCTCTCGGCGTAGATCGCCTCGGTGAGATGATCGTTGAAATTGCGCGGCAACTCCCAGCGCATGCGCTCGGCCAGCGCCAGCACATCGTCGGAGGATGAAATCGGGGACGGTTTTGCGTTCATGCCGTTTGCCTCACCCGCGAAGCGATGTCTTCGCCCAATTGCCCCAGTGATCCGTCCGCCACGCGCGCCGCCACCGCCCGATCACCTTCCAGCAAACGCAGTGCGATCCATTCCGCATGCGGCAGATCCGGGAAGCGGGCACGGAGTTTTGCGACCAATGTGGTCAATGATCCCGCCAGTCCGGGCACATCCAGTTTCAAACGATAGGGCTTCGTCGCCACGCGTTGTTTCACGACGGCTTCCATCTCCGCCAACAGGTCGTCAATGCCCGCGCCGGAACGCGCCGAACACGGCACCACCGGCACGCCCAGATCACCCGCCAGGCGCCGCGCATCGATCACGATGCCGTGGGCCTTGGCCTCGTCCATCAGGTTGAGCGCGAGCACGACCCGATCGGTGATCTGCAGGATCTGCAGGGCGAGATTGAGATTGCGCTCCAGACTGGTCGCATCCGCGACCACGACGGTGAGATCCGGCTGTCCAAAAAGCAGAAACTCGCGCGCCACCGTCTCATCGGGCGACGCCGAACGCAGCGAGTAGGTGCCGGGTAGATCCACGATCTTGTAACGCGCGCCGTTGTAGCCGAAACCACCTTCGGCCCGCGCGATGGTCTTGCCCGGCCAGTTGCCGGTGTGCTGACGCAGGCCGGTGAGCCGGTTGAACAAGGTGCTCTTGCCGGTGTTGGGATTGCCGGCCAGCGCGACCACGTGGTCCCACTTGGTCAGATTAAAACCCAGTCG
>CBINJL010000155.1:0-6866 GCA_966250925.1 uncultured Opitutus sp.
CCATATCGCCTATGGTTCGATCCGCATGGAACCGGTATTCATGATTCTGGGCCAATCCGCCGCCACCGCTGCCGTCCTCGCTCTCCAGAACGAAGTCGCCGTGCAGGACCTGCCCTACTCCACCCTGCGCGAGCATCTGCTGGCGGACGGTCAGGTGCTGGAATACGCCCCCTGAGCCTCGGCGGCGGATTGATCGCCCCGCCGCCGGGCGCCCCGCGCGCATTCCGCACCGACCGTAGGGCAAATCCGAATACAAAAAGGGCCGTGCCGAAATCGGCACGGCCTTTTGCGGAGGGGGCCTCCGGTTATCGAGCTACTCGTCCCCGAGCCAGATCCAACGCACCGTATCGATGAGCACCACTCCGTCCGCACCTTCATTGGTCAGGTTCACCGAAGCGGGCTGGCCGGCCTCAAATCGGAATTCACCCAGAGGTTGGAACGCAAAGGGTCCCGGTTTGCGCTGCTGGTTGAGGGTAAGCTTCGTCTCTCCGTCGGCATGGATGATGGTCACCGGGACGTTGGTCGCCCGGTTCGGTCCACTCGGAAACGCCATCGCCACGCGGTAACGACCTGAACGGGGGATCGTGGTGGTGAACTCGGCCGTCATCGTTTCGCCGGTGGGGCCGTGGTCCATCAAACCGACGCGCTGGCGGTATTCCACCTGCGGTCCGCGGGCGCGATTCCAACGACCGTCGAGTTGCGCGGCAAAGTAATGCACCTCGCGGTTCAACGCCGGCTCCTCGCCAAGTTCGATTCGTGCGCGGGCCGGCAGGGCCACGCCCCCGGCCTCATCGCGCACCAACACCATGATGTCGAACGCGGTCGCCTGATTGAAGGTATGGGTCGCGGTCATGCCCGTGGCCTGCACCTCGCCGCTGCCGTCAAAGTTCCAGGCGATCATCGCCAGAGGAGACTCGACGTAGCGGGGGGAGAGTTCGAACTCCACCGGTTCGCCAGGCTGCGGGTCGCGCGTCTTCACCTTGATGTCCACCACGGGACGAAACGGCGCCTCCAAGGGAACGCCTTCATCGCGCAGTCGGGCCTGCAGCTTCTCGACCTCGATGTCCTGCGCTGCAACCCGGTCCCGCAGCGCGATATCCGCCGCGATGCCCCCGGCCTGCCCGAGCATCATGAACACCGGTTCCATGCGCACGCTGGAATAGGCGACATGCGACGCCGAAACTGCCGCCACCACCACGAGGTTGTCCACCCCGTAGGGCAACAGGCTGCGATAGGGAATTTCGTAGGCGTCGGACGAGTCGTTGAAATGCCCTTCCTCGACCGGCCCTTCGTCGGTCTGGATGACATGAATGGCATGCGAATCCATGTTGTAGCTGCCCATGCAGACGGTATCCGGTTTGAAGCGGTCGTAGAGCAGGTCGTTTTGGGTCAGGAAATAACGTCCCATCATGCGACGGGCGACGCGCACATAGACCTGCGGCGTGACGTGGCCACTCTCGACAAACTCGTCCTTCGGCAGTCCCCAACGCCGGGCGTCCCGCTTGAAGGCTTCCGGCAGCTCCGGATCGTTCTGGAGCATATACCACAAGCTCAACCAGTAATCCTGCACCTTTGCGGTGATGCGGGCGCGCTGTTCGTAATCTCCTTCCGCGTAGGCGAAGTTCACCCCCGGGAAGTCCGCTTTGTTGGGATCACACTTGCCGTTGATCATGGCCCAACGGTCATGATCGGTGAACAGCTCCTCCATCCGGGTAAGGCCGAGACGGTTGACGGTCTCAATCAAGTCAGCATGGGCGTCGCGATAGTAGTGTGTCGGCTTCGGAATCGGCACGCGGTTGTCTTCGCGCACACTCAACGTGCCCCGGATGTTGTAGGCCTGCACCCGGTGGTCCCCTTTGCCGAGGTATTGAGCGGGGCCCCGCGTGATCCCCGCCAGGGGCTCATCGTATTCGGACCGGGCCTCGCGGCCCACCCGGTAAAGCACACCGGCCCGGGCCATCAGGTCGCCTTCGTAGCTGCCGTCGATGAACACCGCGCCGGTGAAGCGGGTGCGCTCGCCGGTCCCGTAGTTTTTCGTCACCAAAGAAATGATACGCTGGTCCTCCACCTCGACATCTTCCAGACGTTCCCGGATGCGCACCTCGACGCCCGCTTCCGCCAGCATCTCTCGATAGATTCTCAGGGCTACCTTGGTCTCGAAAAAGTAACCGCCGCCGGTTTCGCGCACCTGCGGGGAATCCGCGCCGTAGGTGCGGGTGTAATACTTGAGCACCCGATCGTAAAATTCGCGGGACATGCCACCGATCGTGCCGCCTTTACCGATGTCGGTCTTCGTAAGACCGCCGGTGGTAAGGCCTCCGATCAGGTAGCTGGATTCAAGCAGCAGGACCTTGCCGCCGCCACGCCCGGCAGCGACAGCGGCGGTGATCCCGGCCGACGTGCCGCCATAAACGACCACGTCATAAGGTTCCGCCGATGGCACCGGAGCGTCATCGGCCAGGGAAAAGGAAGCGAGCGCCAGAAACAGCAGCGCCCATCGGGGGAGGTTTTTCATTTTTGTTTTGATGTATTTGTCGTATGGATACCCGCTTGCTGCGCCATGAAACGCAGAAGGCCGATCTGAACAAAGGCGGTGGACTCCGGGTAAAGGTCGTAGTGAAGCCGATCCTCCAGGGTGTCGCCGTCGGTATCGGTCACGAAATTGTAGACGCCACCGGTTTCGGTGAAGAGGCGGGCATCGAACGGATTGTTGCCGCAGAAATAGCCGGCGATCCGCGAGAGGCGGCGGGCATACGCCCGCTCGCCGGTGAGCGCATGCAGTTCACTCAGTGCCTGCATCCAGAGTCCGGCGTGAAAATACGTGAGGTGCGTGGAAACCGAATCACTCACCCGGTAACGCAGCTCGTTCGGCTGGGTGGGCATGCGTCGTCCCACCGGCAAAACCACCGGGCCGTCATAGGCACCCGGTGCGGGCCGGGCGTCGAGCCACTGGGTCGTGACGTGTTCGGCCACGTGTTGCCAGCGTCCGGCCAAGGGATTCGTGGACCAGACCCGGGCACCCCGGGCAAGAGCCTCGACCGCGGTCGCATCGATATCCGCATACGACGACCAATAGCCCGTGGGGTGAGCGGCATCGGCCAGCGCCTCGAGCGCGGTCTCGGTCAACGTCGTCACGGTCTGGGCCTCACGGTAACCGAACTCTCCCGCCTCAAACACGACCAGGTCGGCCACCTCGGCGCGCTGGCACGCCGCCAACATGCCGAGAATCAGGTAAGCATGCTCGCCCACGCTTCTCCACAAAGGACGTTCCCGGCCCGAGCCATCCCGCGCCCGCACGGTTCGAACGTAGGGCTGCCCCTCGTCCGCATACTCGCGCGCCAACCCAAACCCCCACCGCAACCCATTGCGCAATACCTCCCGCAGAGTCGCGTCCGCCATCCCGGGCAGAGGTTGCCCGAGGGCCTCGCCCACCGCCCACAAGGAACGACCGAGGAAGACGCCTCCACGGCGATGATCCCCCCGTGTGCCGCCATGAAACCAACCGGTGCCGTCCAGCATCAGGTTTCCGTCGGCGAACATGCCGTAGTAGAATGCGCCGGGCCCCTCGACTCCGAGTTGCACCGGAGCATCGTCGTTTTTCTTTCGCTGCATGGCGGCCAGGTTCAGCAGCACGTCGTTGCAGCGAATCGCCAAATCGTCTTCCAAGGGAAACGCCACCGCCGCCCTCACCTGCCAGCGCAGCAGATGAGCGACCAGCAGGTCGGCCGTGTCGTTGGCAAACGTGAACGCCGGATAACGCCCGGAGCCCACCGGCCGCTCCGCGCTGTTGGTGGGATCGAACCAGCTGTCCCACACCGCCTGCCAAAACGAACGCGCCACCCGACGTCCGAGCGGAGTGGACCAATCCCGGTCGCGGGCATCAAAGTCATACAACGCCAGTGTGTCTTTGAACGCCGCCAGATCACCTGGAGTCGCCAGGTCGAAGTCCGTCCGCCCCACTCCGGCGAGGAATGCACTCCTGCTTTGGTAGTAGAGATTCACCATCACGCGGGTGCGCGCCCATTCCGGAGAGGCCATGTCGACCGAACCATCGGCTCCACGCAGATCGGTCATAAAAGCCGCCGGCAAGTCGGGCAATTGCCCCTGGTTTCCGGCATAAACCAGCACCACCGCTTCCGCCCGCTCCCCGGCCAACGCAGTCGCAGCCGGCGCGGCATCGATAAAATAGGCCGCCGGCACCAGCGGTTCGGCGCCGGGAAAGTCAGCGGGAAACCGTGCGGCGAACGAGTCGCCATCCACCGTGATGTTCGCCTCAACCTGTCGGCCCAGGCTGTCCGTCACGCGCAGCCAAACCGGCGTCCCCGGTTCGCTCAGGTCGCCGCGAACCAAGAAATTCTTTCCCTGATCGAGGTCGTGAAACGGGGTGGTCGCCACCGTTTCACGCAAGGTGACCGCCGGAACAGGCGGGGCCGCATGGAGCGAGGGCAGCAGCAGGCCGAACAGAGCAATCCAGCCATACCGGCGCAGTCGGAAATAAAAACGAAAAGGAACAGGAGTCATCGGAATCAGACCGGGGATGAAGGGGAGTTTACAGACAGATAGGCGTCCTCTTTGAGCGTGGGTCCCGGCCGCCCGGTGAGCAGACGCCACCAGAGCCGGGCTGAGGTGAGCACAATGAGCACGACCAGAACCAAGAAAGTGCCGGTCACCGCAGCGTTGACGTATTGACTCGTCAACAGGTGCTGCCACTGCGCCAGCTGCTCACCCGAGCCGCCGGCCTCGATTTGGGAGCGATAACGAGCTGCGGCACTCAGAAAACCAAGCCGAGGATCCGCACTGAAAATCTTTTGCCAACCGGCGGTCATCGTGACGGCCAACAGCCAGACCAGCGGCAGCAGGGGCACCCAGAGGTAACGCTGCCGCCCCATCTTGAGCAACACCGTGGTGCCCAGCGTCAACGCGATCACCGCCAGCAATTGATTCGCCACACCGAAGATCGGCCAAAGCGAGTTGATGCCGCCCAAGGGATCCACCACGCCCTGGTAGAGAAAGTATCCCCACAACGCCACAAACCCGATACTCGCCAACCAGTTGCCGAGCATAAAGTCCGTCCGCCCGAGCGGCTTCCACACCAGCCCGAGCAAATCCTGCATCAGAAAACGCCCCACCCGGGTGCCGGCATCGATCGTCGTGAGGATGAACAGGGCCTCGAACATGATCGCAAAATGATACCACAAAGCGATCGCGGTCGGGCTGCCCAGCACCCCGGCAAACATGTGGGCCATGCCCACCGCGAAAGTGGGCGCCCCTCCGGTGCGACCGACCATGGATTTTTCACCCACCTCCGCAGCCAAGGCATCCATCTGCGCGACCGTGACCGGAAAGCCCAATTCGGTGACCTGCGCCGTCACCGCCGCCGGTTCACCTCTGAGGTTGATGGCGAAATATTCGCCGGGCTCCATCACGCAGGCGGCGATGAGCGCCATCACCCCCACCAGCATCTCGGTCACCATGCCGCCGTAGGCCACCACCCGTATGTCCCGTTCGCTGGCGATGATCTTCGGCGTGGTGCCCGAAGCAATCATGGCGTGAAACCCCGACACCGCCGCACATGCGATGGTGATGAAACAGAAAGGGAAAACCGCTCCGGCAAAGACCGGACCGGTTCCATCCACGAAACGCGTGAAGGCCGGCATTTTCAGGTCCGGAGCCAGGATCACAATGGCCACTCCCAGCAACCCCACCGCTCCAATCTTCATGAACGTGCTTAGGTAATCACGCGGGGCCAGAAGCAGCCACACCGGCAATACACTGGCGAGCAGGCCATAGCCCATCACGCCCAGAGCGAGGGTGCGACCATCCAGCGTCAGCCATTGCTCCAACACCGTGCCGTGAATCCATTGACCACCGACCACACTGGCGAGCAACCCGATCACTCCAATGGCCGAAATCACGCCGATATGCACCTTCGTGAAGCGCATGGCCGACCCCATCACCATCGCGACCGGAATGGTGGCCAGGATGGTAAACAACCCCCAGGGACTCTCCGCCATTGCCCGCACCACCACCAGGGCAAGAACCGCCAGGATCACGACCATGATCGCCACGATACTGAAAAGCGCGAGCAAGCCGGCAAACGAGCCCACCTCGTCGCGCACCATCTGCCCCAAGGAGCGACCACCCCGGCGGGTCGAGCAGAACAACACGATCGAATCATGCACCGCTCCCCCCAACGTCGCCCCGACCAAAATCCACAATAGGCCGGGCATGAATCCGAACTGCGCGGCCAATACCGGCCCGACCAGCGGTCCCGGTCCCGCAATCGCCGCAAAGTGGTGGCCGAACACCACCCATCGATTGGTGCGCACAAAGTCTTTGCCGTCCTCCTTCGCCACCGCGGGAGTCGCCCGGAGCTCGTCCATCGTCAGCACATTGGCCATCAGCCAGGCGGAGTGGAAACGATAGGAAATCGCAAAAACGCAGACCGAGGCGACGACCATCCACAAAGCGTTGACCGGTTCTCCGCGGGACCACGCCAGAACCGCAATGGATCCGGCTCCCGTCAGAGCCACTGCTCCCCACCCGATCAACCGGAGAGGAGTCATGTTCACACGCGCCGGCCGGGTCATGACGCCAAAACTGCTCCGCAGTGAATCCGGCCGGCGACCAGAGCTAAAGACGACGCCATGCGCAGCATGGCTTCAAGGGGTAGTGGGCGAACCATACCGACCTATGTCGAAATACAATGGATCTTGTCAAGCCCCCGTAGTCAGGAATAAATCCCTCTGACACAATTCCGGTTTCGCCCCCGGTCAAAATTTCTATTATAGTCTTTCATTAAGCATTTTATGTTATTTTAAACCCACACTTAAAAATAATTCCCTTGACCCAAACCCTTCCGACAT
>CBINJL010000156.1:0-6861 GCA_966250925.1 uncultured Opitutus sp.
CAACCTGATCCTGTACGAAGACCTCCACGACATAGTGCTGACCGGCCACAGCTATGGCGGCATGGTCATCACCGGCGTGATGAAACGCGTCCCCGAACGTATTCGCCACGTCATCTTCCTCGACGCCGCCGTGCCCGACGACGGCATGGCGATGTTCGATCTGGTGGGCGGTCCGCCACCCAAGGCTAAGATCGTCGACGGGCTGGTGCAGTTTCCGTGGTATGATCCGGCGGCACCGCTGCCGCACGGCGTGCCGCATCCGGTCAAGACCTTCAGCCAGCCGGTCACCTACAACAATCCCGACGCTCTCACGCTACCGGTGACCTACGTCGCCTTCGTGCCCGCCGATCAATCGAAGGAAGAACGCGCCGCCCGCGACAAGGGCTGGCAACGTGCCGAAGCCCGCGGCTGGACCATCCGCACTTTTCCCGGCGGTCATGTCGCCCACCAGGAAGACCCGCGCGGCGTGGCCACCCTGATCGAAGACGCCGTCAGTGACCGCAACTCCGCCCCGGTAGACTCCGCCACCCCATGATCCGCGCCACCGCTTTCGCCGGGTTCTGCACGTTCGCTGCCGCGGTCGTTACCGTCTGTGGCGCCAGTATCGAAATCGTCGATACGCTGCCACAGCCCGCAGCGGCCGCCCCGCACGCCGAATCGGATTACGCGGGCTACGTCATGGTTTACTTCAAGGACCAGACCCAGTCCGCCTACCTCGCCATCAGCCGCGACGGCTATACCTTCACCGATGTCAACGGCGGCGAACCGGTGTTCGACGGGCGATTGTTGGCGGAACAAAAAGGCGTGCGCGATCCGCACATCACCCGCGGTCCCGACGGCGCGTTTTATCTCGCCATGACCGATCTGCACATTTTCGGCCAACGCGCGGGATTTCGCGACACGCCCTGGCAGC
This sequence comes from uncultured Opitutus sp., assembly GCA_966250925.1. Classification (GTDB taxonomy): domain Bacteria; phylum Verrucomicrobiota; class Verrucomicrobiia; order Opitutales; family Opitutaceae; genus Actomonas. Next base: position 914 of record CBINJL010000156.1, read on the forward strand.
GGCCCGAGGAAAAATACGGCTGGGGCAACAATCGCGCCCTCGTGCTGATGAAGTCCTACGATCTGATTCACTGGACGCATGCCGACTTCCGCGTCGACCTCGCGTTTCCGGAGCTCGGCGACATCGACTGCGCGTGGGCGCCGCAGACGACCTACGATCCCGTGGCCGACCGCATGATGGTGTATTTCACCATCCGCTACGACAACGCCCGCGCCAACATCTACTGGGCCTACACCAACGCGGAGTTCACCCGTCTCGAAACCACGCCGAAACTGATTCCAAACATCGGCGGCATCGACGCCGATCTCACGCTGGTCGACGACACCTGGCAGATGTTTTATGTCTCCGGCGCGAAGATCTTTCACGCCGCCTCCGATCGGCTGCACGACGGGTTCGTCGGCGACGACACCCGGATCGATCCGGAAACGAAACCGACCGAAGCCCCCAATGTGTTCAAACGTCTCGGCACCGACACCTATGTCCTGATGTATGACGTGTATGGCGGCCGGCCCAACAACATGGGCTTCAGCGAAACGGTCGATTTCAAAACCTATCGCAACATCGGCCACTTCAACGAAGGCGTCATGCGCGGCACCAATTTCGAACGACCCAAACACGGCGCAGTCACCCACCTGACGCTGGCCGAGTTGAAAGCCGTGGCCGCGCATTGGCAGGTTGAGATCGATGTGGATTGAGCCGCGGCATGTCGCCTCGAATCCGCACGCTGGCCATGGCGGTGACCGTCGCCGCGGTCGCGAGCGCAATCACCGCCTGGGTGCTGCAACGCACGCAATTTCCGCTTCCGCCTGAGCTGCCCCCGACCGCGCAGATTACGGACAATCGCGCCAACGCCGCCGCGCTGACCTACACGCCCCAACCACTCGGCGCCGTCCCTGAAACTTTCGGACACCCGTTGATCATGCACCTGCAGATCGCCGATCTCGATCACGACGGATTGAACGATGTCGTGTATTGCGAGGCCGCGACGCACAGCGTGCGTTGGATTCGGCAGGCGCCGCGTGGCACGTTCAACGACAGCGTCATCGCGGCCGACGTCCCGGCACCGGTCCACGTCTGGGTGGGCGACGTCAATGCCGACGGCCGCCGCGATGTGCTCGTCGCCAGCATGGGCCAGCTCTTTCCGACCAATGATCGCATCGGCGCCGTGGTGGCGTTGGAAAACCTCGACAATCGCAACTTTCGCCGGCGCGACCTGCGCACCGGCATGGCGCGCGTTTCCGACGTGCGCGGCGCCAATTTCACCGGCCACACCGATGGACGGCTTGATCTTGTGGTCGGCGCGTTCGGCTACGCGCAGGGGGAAACGCATTGGCTCGAAAACCGCGGCGACTGGCAGTTCGCCGAACAGGTGGTGAACCGTCTTTCCGGGGTCGTTAACACGCCCATCGCTGATTTCGACGGCGATCGGCGGCCCGACTTCGCCGCCCTTGTTTCGCAGGAGTGGGAGGAAATTCATTTCTTTCGTAATGAAGGTCGGGGGCAGTTTCAGGCGTCGCTGCTGTGGGGATCGACCAACGAAGACTACGGCAGCAGTGGTCTCGAAGTTGCCGATCTCAATCGCGACGGCCGGCCCGATCTAATCTCCACCAACGGCGACGGCTTCGACTATCCCGTGCCCGGCGGTCGGGCGTGGCATGGACTGCAATGGCTGGAAAACCAAGGCGACGGACGGTTTGCCTATCGCCGCATCGGTGACTTCGCCGGCACCTACAGTCCCCGCGCCGCCGATCTCGACGGCGACGGCGACATCGATCTGGTGGCCGTGAGCTGCTTCGCCGATTGGGCCGATCCGGCGGCGGTTTCGCTCATGGCCTGGCTCAACGACGGCCATCAGCAATTCACGCCGGTGCCGCTCGCGCAAACGCCGACGCATCTGGTCACCGCCGATGTCGGCGACCTCGACGGCGATGGCGTGCCCGAGATCGTGACCGGCGCGCTGCACGCCTTTCCGCCCTACGAAAACCTGAGCAGCGTGACGTTGTGGCGACGGCAATAACATCTCCCCGGCGCACGCTGATGATCTGCGTGTTGGCGGCAGCTTGCGGCGTTGCCACCACCGTGGCCTGGCACCGCCACCGCGAGCCGGCCCGCATTGTCGCCGCCCTGCCGACGCTACCCGATCTGAGCGAAGCGCCGGTGGCGTTGCGCGAACGCCTCATCGCCGCCGAACTCGCGGCCCATGATCGATCCCGTGCGCGTCACGGCGTCGCCGCACTTGCCAGTTTGTATCATGCCAATGGATACAGCTTAGCGGCGGCCCGCTGCTGGCGTCTGCTCGCCACTCTCGAACCTCACGATCCCCAGCCATGGTATTTCCTGGCCGACCTGCATCTGATCGCCGGCGACGAAACCGGCGCACGCACTTTGCTCGACCACGTGGCGACCCTCGCACCTGACTATGCCCCGGTTTGGCTGCGCCTGGCGGAACAAGATCTCAAATCCGGCCGGTCGGAGGCCGCCGCCAACGCCTATCGTCGTCGGCTGGCGCTGCTGCCCGGCGATGCGCATGCGCAACTCGGCCTGGTCCGGGTGAGTCTGCAAAACGAACAGCCGAAGGAGGCGCGCACCCTGTTGGAAAACCTGCTGCGCGATCATCCGGACTTTCCACCCGCGCTGAACCTGCTCGCAGAACTGCTCGATGCCGCTGGCGAAAACGTCCGCGCCACCGGCCTGCGGGTTGCCGGAGCCGAGGCCGGTCGTTTTCGCGAGGCCGCTGATCCGTGGCGCGACGCGCTGATCGACGATTGCTACGACTACGACGCGCTGTGCGTGCGGGGCATGGTCGATGCGCTCACGGCCCATGGTGACCGCGGGCAGGGGTTGTTTGCCCGCGCCATTCGCCTGCGCCCGGACGCGCTTGCGGCCTACGAACTGCTGGGCAACGCGCAGCTCGATCTCGATCACGTTACTGACGCCATCGCCACTTACGAAGACGGCCTGCGTCGCGCCGCCCCGACGAACCCGCCGGCGCAGTATTTGGTCAGTCTGAATCGTGCCTACCGTCGGGCCGGTCAACCCGCGGCGGCGGTGCGTGTCGCGCGCGATGGACTCGCCCGTCTCGGCGACTCACCGGCCCTGCAACGGGCCCTCGGCAATGCCTGCCGCGAAGCCGGTGATGCGCGCGCCGCGATTGCCGCGTTGCAAGTCGCCGTGAACCAAGCTCCCGGCGATGCCGCCGCCCTGCACGAACTGGCGCTCGCGCTGCTGGAGGATCGCCAGCTCGACGCCGCGGTCAGGGCATTGCAGCAATCGCACGCCGCCAATCCGCAGTATCCGCCCACGCTCACATTGCTGGCCCAGATCGAAGCGGATTCCGGACGCTGGGAAAACGCCCTCACCTACCTGAAGCCACTCTATCTGGCCCGACCTGATGCGGAAGGCGCCCGGGAGAAAATGGCCGCAACCCACCTGCAGGCCGGACTCGCCGCGGAGCGCGCCGGTGATCGCGACGCGGCTGAACGGCACTACCGCGCGGCGGCCGAATTCGCGCCCACGCAATCCGAGCCGGTGGCCCGGCTGGGCGTGTTGCTGCTGTTGCAGGAACAATTCACCGCCGCCGTGCCACCGTTGGAACGCTTTCATCGTCTCGACGGCGCCGGCGGTCGCAGCGCGCTTTTTCTCGGCCGCGCCTATGCTGGCAGTGGACGCCCCACCGAAGCGCGTCGGATACTCGAGGCCGGTCGCGTCGCCGCATTGGCGAACGGCGACACCACCACTGCCACACGTTGCCGGGAAGCGCTGGCAAATCTGGAAACTTCGTTGGCCACGCCCTGAGGCGTGGAGCGAGTGTCGCGCTTCCGCGACCGATCACGAACCGATCTTCGCGTCGGCGGTCACGGTTGGGAGGAAACCGCCATGAAAAAACAAGCGATGCTATTTCGGATGGTGACGCCGAAGCATCTCTGTCCGTGGGGCGTGAAGGCGCTCGACCTGCTCAAGCGCCACGGATTCGAGGTCGACGACCGTCACCTCAAGACCCAGGCCGAAAACGAAGCCTACAAACGCGAAAACGGCTTCGACGAGACCCCGCAGATCTTCATCGCGGGAAAACACCTCGGCGGCTACGACCAATTGCGCGAACACCTCGGACTCGGCCCGGACCCGAAGGAAGGCGACACGTATCAACCGGTGCTCGCCGTGTTCGCCGTCGCTTTGGTAATGGCGCTGGCCGCGACGTGGAGTGAGTTGGGCACGCTGGCAGGGCTGCGGGTTGCGGAGTTGTTCGTGGCCTTCAGCATGGTCGTGCTCGGAATTCTCAAGCTGCAGGACCTGCTCTCGTTTGCCACCGGCTTCGTGCAATACGACCTCGTGGCGCGACGCTACGTCCCCTACGCCTACGTGTATCCGTTCGTGGAGACGGGAGCCGGTGTTGCCATGATCGCCGGGGTTGCCACTTGGATTGCGGCACCGGCCGCCCTGATCGCCAGCACCATCGGCGCCGTTTCGGTGTTCAAGGCGGTGTATGTCGAGAAACGCGATCTCAACTGCGCCTGCGTCGGCGGTGGCAGCAACGTGCCGCTGGGCTTCGTTTCGCTGACCGAAAATCTTATGATGATCGCCGCCGCGATTTGGATGATGAGCAAAGCCCTCTGAGCAAAACGTGTGCTCCCGGTCCCACCCCGGCGGATCAGCACCGTAGTGCGCGTTGCGGCAGGCGCGGTCGTCGGCAAGCGACGACCCTACACGGGAAGGTGGCGCGCAAGCGCTTCAGCACGGGTGAGCCATTCGGCGGGCGGGGTGCCGTCGCTGGACAAACCGCTGAGAAAACGATACCGTTCCGGCTCTTCGCAAATCCATCCCGGCCAGGTTTGTTCAAGGGTGATGCAGCCGGCCCGATAGGGATTCATGAAGAGATAGAAAGCGTAGTGCGCCTCCTGCTCTTCGGGACGAAGACGATGCTCGAAGCCGTTGAGTTGCCACGTCCATGCGGCTTCAGCGGCGCGTCGGGCGAGGGTTTTGAATTTACCCATCACTTGGCCGACGGAGAGAGATTTGCCCAAGGTGAAAAGCAGATGCACATGATCCGGCATGATGGTGGCGGCATGAAGAATATGACCGCCAACAAACGTCGCCTGAAGGGCGTGATTAACGGCAAGTCGAACCGTGCGGTCGACCAAGACTGGCTGGCGCCGCGCAGTGCATAGCGTGAGGAAATAGCGTGCTTGGGGCGTGGATACGCGCTTCCGCAAGAGATCAGCCGTGCGACGTTGCGGAGGCGGCGGGGGCATACGGAGAAGCTGAACAAGGCGCGAAACAGGAAACAAGAACGCAGAGTCGCAGCTTTTCGGTGTCGGGTAAGAAAACTGCCGCCCGAGAGAGGGGTTCAGTGCGTTGTGGCAAACGCGGTCGTCGGCAAGCGACGACCCTACCCGTCTGTAGGGCGTTCGCTTGCGAATGCCGTTCCGGTGGAGTGGCCGGCGGCGTGATACCTCTCGAGATAACGGGCCCAGGCGGTCAGGTCGCGTTGCGCTTGCGCATGAAGCTGACGATGCCGACGAGGAAGAGACCACCGAGGCCCACGAGTCCCCAGGTGCCCGCGGTGCCCTTGCTGCTGAGCGCCCAGACGCTGGCCAGCGTCGCGGCGGCGGTCGCACCGCCCATCAGCAGATTGCTCACCACGCGCCACATCCCGCGCGGACGCTGGTCACCGAGCGCGCCCTTGCTGTTCATCAGCAGGAAAAACGTGAAATACGCGATGGGCAGCAAAGTCGTGGCGATGACCGAAGCCGGAATCGCCAGCGCGGCGCGGGAGGCACCGGTCCAGATCACCGGAGCAAAGAAGCCACTCAACGCCGGCATGAACGTGCCCACCCGAAACAGCGTGCGGTTGGTGTCGCGGTTGAACAGCGCGCCGATGGCGAGACCGTTCATAAGAATGAGGATGATGATGCTGGACCACGCCATCGCCAGGACGCCCACACCGAAGA
>CBINJL010000157.1:0-6833 GCA_966250925.1 uncultured Opitutus sp.
CACTGCGCTCCAACGCGGCTACGGGGTGACGCGATGGGCGGCGAGGGTAGCGCGGTGGAGTGGGTAGCCGCGCTTGAGCCGGAGGCGAAAGCGTGTTCTCGCGGCCCTTACGGAGCGGTGCTGGTCTCGTCCGTTGTCGGGGCCGGCTCATACAGATCCGCGATGGTGGTGGGGAGACCGGTGAAGCTGTAATCGGACACCTTGAACGCGAGGTTGTCCTGCGCGGCGGATAGTGGTGCGCGGGCGGCGGGGCCGGTGACGGTGGCGTAGACGGGGCCGGCGGGGATCGTTTCGGTGGTTTCCTCCAAAGCGGCGGCAGCGTCGGCCGGGGCGAGAGTTTCCGGATCGGCCGTCATTTCGGCGACGATGTCGGCGGGGTTGCCGGCTTCGGTTTTGACCACGGTCTTTTCGGCACGGCGGGCGAGGGTGACGGCGACGGTCTCGCCGGAAAAGGTGGTGAGCTCGATCGTGCGGCGAGCGGTGGACGCGGCGGCGTCTTTGGCGTCCTCGTGATCCGGCGCGGTGGTGTCGGAGAAACGCAGGTTGGCGAGATTGGATACGAGCGAGGTGACGGCGGTGGTTTTGAGCGTGGCGCCGGCTGGCAGGTCAGTCGACGTCCAGGTGGCGTCGGCGTTTTCTCGGCTGACGGAAAAGGCGGGCGCGTCGGGCAACGTGTAGGTCACACGAGCGATGTCGGCGGCTTCGAGGGCGAGCAGTTTGCTGTGGGCCCAATTCTTGGCGGTGGTGTCGAGGTAACCGTTGTAGGCGGTGAGGTAGGCGGCGGAGTCTTCGGCGTCGTCAAAGCGCACGTAGCGGCCGCCGCGTTCGGCGTTTTTGCCGAAATCGGCCGACCAGGTTTCGCCACTGGCGTCGGCGAGGCTGACGGCGGCGGAGCCGAATTCGAGTCGGGCGGTGCGCTCGGGATTGCGGGTGACGACGCGGTCGAGTTTGGCGTCGGTGAGTTCGCGCACGAAACGGCGCAGCTTGGTCACATCGGCCGGGAGGTTGTGGTAGGATTCGACGATCCAGGTGTCGCCGTCGCCTTTGACGAGCGTGACGGTGTTGCCGTCCTGAGTGAGCGTGACGCGGGTGGCGTCGGCGGCGGTGGCGGGCGGGAGCAAGGATTCGCCCACGCGGGGATCGGTTTCACGCGGACCGGCGGGGCGATTGAGCACGGCGACGGCGAGCGAAATGAGCGCGAGAAGGGCGACGGCGAGCGCGAGGGTTTTAAGCTTCATGACCTGCGATTGCGATGCGGAGGGAACGAGGGAGGACGAGGACGAGGGCGCGCGCGGATCAGCGGCGGCGGGCGCGGCGGAACCAGAGGCCGAAGAGGCCGACGAGAACGGGAGCGACGAGGAGGTTGACCAGCACGAGCTTGGTTTCGAGGGCGTCGATGTCTTCGCGCAGGGCCCGGCGGATGTCGCGGCGTTCACGGCGCATCTCGGCCTCCTGGGTCTGGTATTGGGCGATGGCGTCGGCCACTTCGGGGGAGGCGACGAGGGCGCCGCTGTCGCCCATCTGCGACTGGAGCTGGGTCAACTGGGACTGGACTTCGCTGAGGCGCGTTTCGAGGGCTTCGAGTTGGGCCTGGTAACGTTGCTGGGCCTCGGCCTCCATGTCCTGCACGACGGTGAAGGGATGCTGCGAGCTGCCCTTGGTGCGGATGGAAATGAGGTCGCGCGATCCGGCGAGGAACTCGACCATGTTGGTGGCGAAGGCGAGGTTGTCGTTGATGGGTTCGGCGGCCTGCACGCCTAGGAAATTGAAACGGCGGACCGAGTAGCCATCCATCAGCCAGTCGGCGTCGGCGATGACCACGAGCGTGCCTTGGCCGCTGGCGCGGGGATTTTGGATTTTGGATTCTGGATTCTCGATTTCCGGGGAGGCGTTATCGGAGGCGGTCGAGGTTTCGTCGGATTTTTCTTCTTCTTCCGCGGCGGGCGGGCCGTCGGGGAAGGCGGACTTGAAGGTGCCGGTGACGAGGGCGGCGACGGTTTGTTGGCCGGAGACGGAAACTTCGCGGGCAATGGCGTCGGGTTGGGCAAACTGCAGCATCATCGGGGGAATATCGCCGGCCTGTTCAGAAGTCTGAATGAGCGGCTGGAACGTCAACTCGCTGCCAGAGGCGAGAGCGAGGTGGCCGGTTTCGACCAGCACCATGGAATTGAGCTGGGCGGTCGGCATGACCTCGCTGTTGAAGGCCTCGGGCGGGAGTTGCAGCCAGTGCGGGAAACGCGCGATCTGACCGGCGCCGGTCTGAACCTGAGCGCCCCAGCGGAGATCGCCGGTGATGCTGCCGCTGACGTAGGTGATGCCCCAGGCGTTGAGCAGATTCGGGAGGTCGGAACTCACGTTGGGCGCCTGCCCGCCCATCATCATCTGCTGCTGGCCCATCTGACGCTTGAAGTGTTCGGAGGACGGATCGAGGGCGAGAAACACCGGCGTGCCGCCGAGCAGGGCCTGGTCGATGCCGTATTCAACTTCCGGTGACAACCCCTGCGGATGGACCACGACCAGCACATCGAGGTTGGCGGGCAACGCGGTCGCGGTCGGCTCGATGGCCACGATCTCGAAAGTGCGTTCCCACTCGCTGATGATGAACTGGGCTTCGGGCGGACGCTGCCCCATCTGCGCCATCATGGGATTGAAGGGCGGGGCCTGCAGCGGCAGGGAGGAGATGAGGCCGAGACGACGTTTCTCGAAGACCTGCACACTGTGGATCAGTTGCGAGAGATCGTATTCGAGGAACTGTTCGCGGTTCGGGTTGAAGGTGGTGAGCGTCTCCTGCAGGTCAGCGTGGGTGGCGGCGAGGCCGAAGTAGATTTGTTCGCCGGTTCCAGGGATGATCTGCGGTTGGAGACCGGCGCGGGCGGCGGCTTCTTCCTCGGGCGTATCGGGCTCGGGATGGATGAGGTTGAGCACGATACCACCGCGGGCCGCGCGCTCGTATTGGTGCAGCATTTCCTCCACGCGGGCGGCGTAGTTTTTGTAGGAAATCGGCAGGCCGGAGGCGCGCGACGAGAAGTAGAAGTCGAGCGTGATGGGGTCCTCGATTTTGGAGAGGAGCGACTTCGTGCCGGGGGAAAGCGTGTAGATGTTCTGCGCGGTGGCGTCGCCCCGAAAAGGCAGTTGCGTGGCGAGATAGTTGACGAGCACGAGACCGGCGAAGAGCAGGACGGTGGCGGTGACTTTGGCGCTGGGTTTCATGGCGGAGGCGCGGCGGGGTCAGCGTTCGAGGGCGACGACGTTGAGGAACAACGTGAAGCCGCAGAGCGAGAGGAAGAAGATGATGTCGGACGGATCGACGATGCCCTTGGTGAAGGGATCGAAGTGGGTCACGAAGGAGAAGTTCGCGAGGATGTCGGCGAGCGCGAGGGGCAGGAAACTTTCGAGCAGTTCGCTGAAGACGCTCCAACCGAGGAAGACGAGGATGAGGCAGGCGAGCAGGCTGAGCACGAAGCTGATGACCTGATTCTTGGTGAACGCCGAGGTGAGCGAACACACGCCGAGGTAGGCGCCGGCCATCAGGATGCTGCCGAGGTAGCTGGAGAAAATCACGCCCCAGTCGGGATCGCCGAGATACGCCGCGGTCAGGGCCATCGGAAACGTCAGCAGAATCGCGGCGGTGAGGAAGGCCCAGGCGGCGAGAAACTTGCCCAGCACGGCTTGGAGCGTCGTCACCGGGAGGGTGAAGAGCAGCTCGACGGTGCCGGTGCGTTTTTCCTCGGACCACAGGCGCATGCCGACGGCGGGAATGAGGAAGAGGAACAACCACGGATGGAAGTTGAAGAAGCGTTCCAGGCTCGCATCGCCGACATCGAACCAGCTGCCGAGGAAGAACGTGAGGCCGGTGGCGGCGACGAGGAAGACGACGAGAAACACGTAGGCCACCGGCGAGCGGAAGTAGCCGAGGAACTCGCGTTTGAAGAGTGGGAGGACCTGTTGCATGGCTGGAAAGGCAGTAGCGAGGAGTGAGTAGCGGGTAGCGAGTAGGCGGGCGGTGGGGCGGTTGCGATCTACTCGCTACCCGCTACTCATTACTCGCTACTCCAAAAAAATCAGACGTCGGATTTGGTCAGGCTGGCGAAGATGGTGTCGAGGCGCGCGCCGGGTTGGCGGGCCTGGAAGGCGGCGGGCGTTTCGTCGACGACGACGCGGCCTTCGGAAATCAGAATGATGCGAGTGCAGATCGCTTCGACTTCTTCGAGAATGTGAGTCGAAAGCACGACGGCCTTTTCGGCGGCGAGTTCCTTGATGAGCGCCCGCACCTCGTTCTTTTGGTTCGGGTCGAGGCCGTCGGTCGGTTCGTCGAGGATGAGCACCGCGGGATCGTGCAACAACGCCTGGGCAAAACCGACGCGTTGTTTGAAGCCTTTGGAAAGGGTTTCGATGGTCTGGTGACGCACGCCTTCGAGGTGGGTGAGGCGCACGGCCCGATCGACCGGCGCAGTGCGGGCGTTGCCGCGGAAGCCGCGGGTCTCGGCGATGAAAATCAGAAACTCCTGCACCGTCATCTCGCCGTAGGCGGGCGCGCTTTCGGGCAGGTAACCGATCTGGCGTTTGACTGCGACCGGATCGGCGGTGACGTCGAACCCGCCCACGATGGCGGTGCCGGCGCTCGGGCGAAGAAACCCGGTGATCATTTTCATGGTGGTCGATTTGCCGGCGCCGTTGGGGCCGAGAAAACCGAGGATGTCACCACGCTGGACGGAGAAGCTCACACCATTGACGGCACGTTTGGCGCCGTAGGATTTACAGAGGCCTTTGACTTCAATCATGGGTGTCGGAAGGGATTCGGGTAAGCTTGGGAACAATAGAACGGGGCGAGCGACTTCAAGAGCCGAGCCGCAACCTTTCAAAAATGTAATGCTCCGACGAAGAAGAGAATGGCGGATTGTTAGCGCTCGGCGGTCGTTGCAAATCGTGTTGCACCTGTCCCGTCTGTGCCGAGCTTGAGTTCGTTCATGATCACTGTTCCTGCCATCGCCGCCGAATGCATTTGTGCGCCGATGCGATCGCAAGGGGGAGGATGCGCCTGATGCGTCGTCACCTGATCTGGGGCTGGGCACTATTGGCCGGGGCGACGATGATCATCGCCTGGCCGCGGGCGGACTGGACGCTGCTGCGGGCGAGATTGCTCAACGAGCAGGCGGTGGAGCGGCTGGGGTATGCGTGGTATTTCTTTTTTGATGTGATCAACACGGGCCAGCGACTCTGGCGACGCGCGCAGCTCGATGAGATCGATCCGGCGCCTTACCGTGATTATCTGCAGTCACTCGCCCGGCATCGTGGTGAGGTGGTGCCTGGTGCCGCGGCGACGACCGGGCGTCGTAAACACGTCATCTACATCCAACTCGAATCAATGGATGGCCTGGTGATCGGCGGGCGGCGCGGCGGGCGTCCGGTCATGCCGTTTCTCGAAACGCTGGCACGGCAGAACGTGTATTTCACCAATGCGCTCGACAACACGGCGAGCGGGCGCACGACCGACGGCGAGTTTCTCGTGCTCACCTCGCAGGTGCCGCTGCCGCGACCGCCGGTTTACGTGAGTCAACATCTCGACAAAATCCCGTCGCTGCCGCGAGCGTTGCACGACGCAGGTTATCGCACCGTTTCGTTGCACGGGTTCAACGGCGCGTTCTGGCATCGGGCCGAGGCCCATGCGGCGCTCGGCTACGACGAGATGCGATTCGAGGATGACCTCGCGCTTGACGACCGCATCGGCTGGGGCTGGTCGGACAAGGCGGTGCTGGGGGAAGCCGCGCGCATGGTGACGGAGGCGGAGGGCTCCCTTTTCCTGCACGTCATCACGCTGACCAATCATCATCCCTATCACTACATCGCGCAGGCGCAGAATCGGCCGGTGGGAAGAATTGAAAGCGAATACCTGCGCTCGGTGCGTTACGTCGACGAAGCGCTGCGCGATTTTTTTGCGCGGCTGGAAGCGGCCGGCGTGCGTGACGATTGTCTCGTCGCGATCTACGGTGATCACGACAGTGCGATCGACGCGCAATTGGCGCCGTATCTTGAAGCAGCGCTGCCGCGTCAGATTCCGGATACGGTGCCGATGGTGTTGGTCGGCTTCGAACGTCCGGCGCAGCGCATCGACGCGATGGCGGGACTGCAGGACATCCCGGTGCTGGTGCTGCAGGAGCTGGGACTGCCCGTGCCGTTGACCTTCACCGGCAACGGGTGGGGCACCTGGGGGCGCACGGTCAGCGCGCAGCACGGCGCGTGGCAGACGACGGCGGACGGAGCGTTGGAATCCTGGGATCAGGGCATCGACCAACAAATTCTCACCCGGCTGAGCATCAACCATCCGGACAAACTGCTCACGCCATGAAATTCGTGGTCATGCATGTTCTCCGCCTGGTGCTGCTCTGCGGCGGTGTCGCCGCGATGGTGCACGGGCAGGATGCGGCGGACCTGCGCCTCGATCTGAACCGCGCCACCGACGGCACGCCGGTTGCCGGAGAAATTGCAGGAGACGGCTACGCCCTGCGCATCGCGGCGAGCTACGACGCGTCGACACAGGTGCTGGTGGTGACCGGACATTACCGGACGACCGCGCCGATTGATCCGGCCTCGGTCCTTTCGTATCAGGTTTATGGAGACAACGGCGAGCTGCTCATGGCGGACGGTGCGCGTTACGGGTGGGACGCGAGCAGTGAAGGCGAGCTGACGGCGGAGTTTGCGCTCGATCTGCCCATGCTGACGCACCATCCCGCATTGCGCGTCGTGCGGGTGCAGTTCAACGCCGTGCTGGAGGGGCAGTTTTGGTATCGTGATGCGCATCCTGAAATCGTATTTCCCGCGGTCGAACTGGCGGG
>CBINJL010000158.1:0-6809 GCA_966250925.1 uncultured Opitutus sp.
CACGAGACTGGAAACCCGCTTCTGCCGTCAAGACGCGGTAGAACGGACGCTTACGTTTGAACGTTCGCGCTGACTCACGCGAAGGTCTGGTCGGCAAAAGCTGAAAGCGCAGGCAACATCGAGATCTGCAGGCGCCGATCGGATCTCAGCTGACCCGATTTATAATTCTTACGTGGTCAAATCCGCACGAATGCGGTCGCGGCTTCCGCGCATCTCATCCCGTCGAGCGCCGCACTCACAATCCCGCCGGCAAAACCGGCGCCTTCACCGCAGGGAAATAGCCCTGCAACTTGAGGATGTTGCAGTGTAATGTCGTTGCGCGGGATTCGGACTGGCGAGCTGGTGCGGGTCTCGAATCCAATCAACTGCGCCTGCTCGCTGCTATACCCGGGCATCATCCGGCCGAAGAGCTTCAGGCCTTGGCGCATCCTTTGGGTAATGCCTTCGGGCAACAGCTGATCGAGCCGTGCTGAGGCGAGACCAGGAAAGTAGGAAGTGGCATTAAGCTCGCGGGATAGCGTTTGCTGTAGGAAATCCGGAACACGTTGGGCGGGAGCAACCTGTCCGGTTCCGCCGGCCTGTTTTGCCGTTTGCTCCAGTGCCTTTTGGTAAGCGATTCCAGCGAGGACACCGTGTTCAGCCTGCCACGGGCCGGTGTCTTCCGGCTCGACGGTGACCACGAAACCACTGTTGGCGAAGGGAGAGTCGCGACGCGAAAGACTCATGCCATTGACCACCACTTCGTCGTTTTCGGTGGCGGCGGGCACAATAAAGCCGCCCGGACACATACAAAACGAGTGCACGCCGCGATCGCGAATTTTGGTGGCGAGGCGGTAGCTGGCGGCCGGCAATAGTTCCGGTCGCGGCGCGTTCTCGGCCAAGTGATATTGCCGGCGATCAATGAACGACTGCGGATGTTCGATGCGCACGCCGACCGCGAAGGGTTTGGCCTCCAATAGGATACCTTCGCGATGGAGCAGTCTATAGATGTCACGAGCACTATGGCCGGTTGCCAAAATTAGCGCGTCTCCGGTTACAATTTCTCCTGTCGCGAGCTCGACCCCATGAAGGCGGTCATTGCGTCGCACCAAGCCGGTGACCTTGCTTTGGAAACGCACTTCGCCGCCGGCATTGATTACGCTCCGACGCATCGCCATCACGACATTGGGCAACAGATTTGATCCGATATGGGGGTGGGCATCGACTAGGATATCCGCCGGCGCGCCATGGGCCACGAAGGTTTCGTAAACTTTGGCAACGGGTCCTCGTTTGGTCGCACGGGTGTAGAGTTTACCATCGGAAAATGTGCCGGCGCCGCCTTCGCCGAAGCAGTAGTTGGAATCTTCGATCACCCGGCCTTGGCGCAGAATCGGCGCCAAATCGAAACGACGAGCCGAAGCGTCTTTGCCGCGCTCGAGGACGATCGGCTTGATGCCGCTTTCGATGAGGCGCAACGCGGCAAACAGTCCTGCTGGCCCGGCGCCGACGACGATGATGCAGGGCGCGTTGCCCGGCAGTGACGGATAATTGGCTTCGGGCAAACTCTCCGCCGGCAGCGGATCGTCCAGACCTACTTCGACGCGGAGATGGAATTTGATCTCCTGTTTGCGGGCATCGAGCGAGCGTTTGCGGAGGCGAACATCGCGGATCCGTGCAGGGGGCACGCGCAATTTTTTGGCCGCCGCCTGCCGCCAAGCCGCATCGTTTTCGCCCTCGGCCAGAGGCACGACGATGTCAACGAGCTGTGGTTGGGAGGCGGATTGCGATTCGCTCATCACTCGTGACGTTGAGCGCAGGGTGTGGGGGAGCACAAGCGCACGTCGCGACCGAGGTCAGATCTGAAATAAACAGCGAAATGCGAAGATTGGCTCAAACCTCGAAAGATTGAGCCTGCACAACGCGTTTCATGTGTATGGACAGACTGTTTTCTCAAATGGATTCACCGGCGTGGCCGATGTCGTATTCGTGTGGCGAAACCCGAGACCCGGTTGAACGAGCGTTTCTTGCTTTGATGGAAGCCGATGCAGTGGTGCGACCGTCACTGCTTGCCGCGTGGCGAAGTGTTGATCCGATCCTGGCGGCTGGGATTGAGCGTTTGTGGCGACAAGCAGAGGTATCCGATCTGAACGATGCCGATGCGCTGGACTAGTATGGCGACGAGTTGGACTTTGCGTCGGGGCAAAAAGCAGTTCCTTGGTGAGTGTGCTCAATCGCCTCGCCCACGCCACGTCGCCCTATCTGCAGCAACACGCCAACAACCCGGTTGATTGGTGGGAGTGGGGCGAGCCGGCCTTTGCAGCGGCACGTTCCGGCGGCAAACCCATCTTCCTCTCGATCGGGTATTCGACCTGCCACTGGTGCCACGTGATGGCGCACGAATCGTTTGCCGACTCATCCATCGCGCAACTGCTCAACGCGAATTTCGTCTGCATCAAGGTCGATCGCGAAGAACGACCTGAGCTTGATCGCATCTACCTGGCCTACGTGCAGGCGGTCACGGGCCAAGCCGGTTGGCCGCTTTCGGTTTGGTTGACGCCGGAACTGCATCCCTTCTTTGGCGGCACCTATTTTCCGCCGGCTGACCGACCGGGCCGGCCGGGATTGCCGACGGTGATTCGGTCGATTGCCGAAGGCTGGCGTCAGGATCAGGCCCGGGTAATCGGCGAAGGGCAACGCGTCGTCGCGGCGCTGGGCGCCCAGCATCGCGGAACAGGCCTGGCGGATACGTTGCCCGATCTGACTGAACCGGCGGGCGATGCCTTCGAGCAGGCCTACACGTATTTGTTCGACCACTACGACGTCGAGTCGGGCGGTTTTGGTGAGGCACCAAAATTTCCGCGGGCGGCCAACCTCAATTTTTTGCTGCGCTGCGCGGTGTTGCAGGGACGCGATTCCGAATCGGGGCGCGAGGCGATCGAGATGGTGGGCCGCACACTTGCTGCGATGTCGCGCGGAGGCATCCACGATCATGTCGGCGGAGGCTTCCATCGTTACGCGGTCGATGCGCAGTGGGCCGTGCCGCACTTCGAGAAGATGCTCTACGACCAGGCGTTGGTGGCGGGCAACTGCATTGAAGCACATGCGCTGGCCGGGGACGAACGGCTGGCGTGGACGGCGCGCGATAGCCTGGACTACGTGTTGCGTGACCTGCGGCACGAAGCGGGCGGGTTATTTGCCGGCGAATCGGCAGATTCGTCGACGGACGATGCTACGGATGCCGAGGTGCGTGAAGGCGCCTATTACGTGTGGCGCGAGGCGGAGATTCGCGCGGTGTTGGGCGAGTCCGATGCGGCGTGGTTTTGCGATCTCTACGGGATCAAACCGGAAGGCAACGTGCCGACGGCGACTGATCCTCAGGGTGAATTGCGAGGCTGCAATGTGCTGCATCAGCAGGCATCGCTGGCGCTGGTGGCGACGGCGCACGGGCTGGAGCCGGAGCAGTTGGCGGAGCGCTTGTCGCTGGCGTTGGCGCACCTGCGGCAGGTGCGTGATCGTCGACCACGACCGGCGCGCGACGAGAAGATCGTCGCGGCTTGGAATGGCTTGGCGATCGTTGCCATGGCGCAGGCGGCGACCTCGACAGCGCAGGCGTTGCGACCGTGCGCGACGAGATACCGGGCCGCAGCGGTGGCGGCGGGCGAGTTCGTGCGGGCGCAATTGTGGGACGAGGACACGCAGACCTTGCAACGGAGTTGGCGCGACGGCCGCGGTAGCGGCGCGGGTTATGCCGAGGATTATGCGGCCATGATCGCGGCGGCGCTCGCCTTGCATGAAATGACGTTGGACCTGCGCTGGCTGCGGTGGGCGGATGAATTGCAGGCGCAGCTGGATGGTCGTTTCTGGGATGAGGCGGGCGGTGGATATTTCCAAAGTGAACCACGGGCTGATGTGGTGCTGCGACTGAAGGACGAAAGTGATGGCGCGGAGCCGGCGGCGAACTCGCTGGCCGCGGCGAATCTGTTTCGTCTCGCGGCGCTGCTGCACGACACGGAACGTCAGCGGCGCGGCCTGCAAACGCTGCAGGCGTTGCGACCGGTCTGGGAGAAAACACCATGGGCGTTGCCGGCGTTGCTCAGCGCGATGGAGTGGGCGTTGACCGATGTGCGCCAGATCGTGATTTGCGGGGAACCGACACATCCCGCGTGGAGTGAACTTGTCGCGGTGGCGCGTCACGCCGATCCGCGACGCGCGGTGTTGCTGGCCCTGTCGGGCGGGCCGGACGAAGTCTGGTTGCGCGACCGCGTGCCGACGCTGGCGGCGTTTCCGACTGCTGCCGCGCAAACTCCGAGGGTTCAGGTTTGCCGCGAGTTTCAATGCGAAGAACCGGTGTGGTCGCCGGACGTATTGGAAAACCTATTGCAGCAAGGCTGAGTAATTGACCCCGGGTATGGAATGGGGCGCATGCCGGAGTTGACCTGATCACGGGAAACGCGATTTGCTTGCGCCCGAGGTGGCCCAGTTCGTTTGGCCGCCGCGTTGTAAACGGAGACCCATTTTGCAAATCCTCACTGTCGAAGACGATCCCGTTGCCCGCCGCGTTTTGCGGCAGGCCCTGAAAAAATTGGGACATGAAGTGATCGAAGCCGAAGATGGCGAGGCCGCTCTGGATGCGCTGGAGCGCGACAAAGTGCGCGTGATCGTGAGCGACTGGATGATGCCGCAGATGGACGGTCTCGAGTTTTGCCGGCGCGTGCGCGATCGGCCGGGCGAGGATTACGTCTATTTCATTCTGCTCACGAGCCGCACGGCCTCGACCGAGAACGAGCGCGAGGCAGCGGATGCGGGTGTCGACGACTTCCTAAGCAAGCCGCTCGATGTGAACGAACTCTGGATGCGGTTGCGCGTGGCCGAGCGTATCCTCCAATTCGCTACACAGGTGCGCACGTTGGAGGCCTTCCTCCCGATCTGTTCCTACTGCAAGAAGGTGCGCGAAGACTCGAACTACTGGACGCAGATCGAGAGCTACATCAACACCCGCACCGGCACTGATTTTTCGCATTCTGTCTGCCCTGACTGTTATCAGGCGGTGGTGTTGCCCGAGTTGGAAAAACTCAAGGCCGATGCCGCGCGCCAACGTGAGGCGGAGAGCAGTTCGCAGTCGGGCACGACGCCCTGAGGCGCGCATGGCGGGAGCACCAATCATGGAAGACGCGCAACGCATCGCCCATTTGGAAGAGCGACTGGCCTGGCTCGAACGCCATGTCGTCGAGCAGGACAAGGTCATGCTGCAGCAGGGCGAGATGCTCAACAAACTGCGCGATGAACTGGTGACGCAGCGCGAACGTCTGGCCTCGCGGGAGGCGCCGCTCGATCCCAACGAGCGGCCGCCGCATTATTGAATCGAGCTGCCGCGTGCGCGGTGGACTTCAGCTCCAGGCGAAGCCGGTAAAGACGCGCTGCACTGCTGCGCTGTGCAATCGCACATCTGCCTGCGTGCGCGTGAGCGCGCTCATATCTGGTCGCGTCGGTGGTTTCCCGACGTGTGCCGATGTAGCGGCCGAAAATGTAACATTACTCTCCTTGGAAAATGTGACGTGAGTGTTACGTTGTAACGAAACTGAAACAAACGGCGCGTGCCGCTTTGCTTCCTTTCCCAACCGCATTCCCCACCCCCCCGTTACTGTCATGTACGCTTCTCGAATTTGTTGCTGCCTGGCGGGACTGGCCGTTTTCGCGACGGGCGGACGTTCCGCCGAAGAATCCGCCGTCCGCACGGGCGGTGTTGCCAAGGTCGCTCACATCAAGGGCATGGACCAGCCGCCGGTCATCGTCGAACGTGTGGCCCCGGTATATCCGCGTGAATTGCGTGAACGCGGTATCCAAGGTGTGGCGACGGTCGAAATGTTGATCGATTCGTCCGGCCGCGTGGTCGAAGCCAAGGCGGTGCGCTCCACGGTGCCGGAGTTTGGCGCCCGTGCCGTCGAGGCAGCCAAACAGTGGACGTTTGCTCCGGCCGAGGCCAAGGGGCAGAAGATCACTTCACGCATCCAGGTGCCTTTTGAGTTTGTGATGCCGCAGGTGGCCGCGCTCGAACGCGATCATCGCTGAAACCCGCGCTTCGCGTTACTTTCGCCCGCCGGTTTTCCGGCGGGCTTTTTATGTCTTCATCCCGCGGGACGGAAAGAGGCGCAATCGGGGATTGTCGCCATCGGACGACGGCGTGTCCCTGCGGGATCATATGGCAGTCGCGCCCGTCGAATTCTTTAATCGCTACACCGGTCAGATCGAAGTCGAACAGATCTACGGAGAGCGTTGGCTGCGATGGGCCTACGAGACCGGGCTCGGCCGCGCGACGACCGCCATGTTGCTGCGGCGGAAGTTTTTCTCGTGGTATTACGGCTACCGGATGAACCGCGCCTACAGTGGCAACAAGGTGCTGCCGTTCGTCATCGATTACGGTCTCGACGCGGACGAGTTCGCCAAGAAGCCGTGGGAGTATCTCACCTTCAACGCGTTCTTTTCGCGCGGATTGGCACCGACGGCGCGCCCGATCGCACCAGGTGACGATGTGGCCATCCTGCCGGCCGACGGCAGGCATCTCGCGTTCCAGCAGGTCGATGCCGCCGATGGCTTCTACGTCAAAGGTTCTAAGTTCACCCTGTCGGAGCTGTTTGCCGATGCCGCGCTGGCGGCTCCGTTTGCCGGTGGCGCGATGGTAATCTCGCGGCTTTGTCCGGTCGATTATCACCGGTTTCATTTTCCGGTTTCCGGCACGCCGAACAACGCGCGTCTGATCGACGGCTGGTTGTATTCGGTGAGCCCGATCGCCCTGCGCCGCCGCGTGGATTATCTGGTGCAGAACAAACGCA
>CBINJL010000159.1:0-6798 GCA_966250925.1 uncultured Opitutus sp.
GCAGGCCGTGACCGCGATCGGCTTCAACCCGACCGCCGCCGCCGCCGACACGATGCTCGCGCTGTATCAACAGGAGACCGGCCTCGTGCGCGAAACGGCGCTGTGGTGGGTGCTCAACTACATGAACCTGCGTTGGCGCGACACCGATCTCGCCGCCAAGGTCAAAGCCACTGGTATTTACGATCCCGAAACCGTGACGGTGGCGCCTTCAATCGTGCCCCGGGCCGATCCCGCGCAAATGATTCCGCTCGAATCCGTGCTCGCGCTCACCGGCGATGCCGCCCGCGGCGCCGAAAAGGTGGTCGCGTGCCGCCTATGCCATGTCGTCGGCGGCGAAGGCATCGAATACGGTCCCGCGATCGACGGCTGGGCCAATCGTCAGGGCGTCGAGCAGACCATTCTGGCCCTGATCGATCCCTCCTACGACATTGCCCACGGTTACGACGGCCGCGATGTCGAGCTGCACGACGGCACCCGCGTGCACGGTCGCGTCCTGGCCGAGGCCGATCCCATCGTGGTCAAATCCATGGGCGGCCTCACCCAGATGATTCCCCGCGACCGCGTGAAGGGCGTCCACTGGTATGGCCGCTCGCTCATGCTCAGCGCCGATCAACTGGGTTTCACCGCCCAGGACGTGGCGGACATCGTGGCCTACCTCGCCAACGAATAACCCTGAGTTTCAACCATCGATCCTTAACGCGAAGCTCGCAAAGGACGCAGTGCAACAATCCGAAGAACTGAAGAAACGGCAAACGATCCAAAGCGCCCATTCGGCAGACAAACCCGGACCAAAAGATACGGGGTCGAATTTGGCTCTGTGATCTCCGCGACCTCGGCGGTGAAACTGCGGGGCGCAAGTTGACCGCTTTCGCCCTTTCCTCGCCGCCCGTTCGCTCATTGCATGGGCGGCATGGTCCTCCGGCTTCGCCTCTTCGTCGCCTTCTCCTGCGCGCTCGGCAGCATCAGTCTCGGCGCCGAGCGCACCCACGTCACCGTCCTGTCCACCACCGACCTGCACGGTCATGTGTATCCGGTTGACTACTACACCTCCGAGCCGGCCGAAAACGGTCTGGCCAAGATCGGGACCCTGATCCGTCGCGCCCGGTTGCTCGACCCTGAACTGATCCTGCTCGATTCGGGCGACACCATTCAGGGCACGCCTCTGGCCTACCACGCGGCGGTGGTCAGCCCGACTCCGCGCAACCCGATCATCATGGCGATGAACGCCCTCGACTTCGACGCCATGACCGTGGGCAACCACGAATACAACTTCGGCACCGCGGCCTTCGATGTTGCCCGCCGTTCAGCCCGGTTCCCGTGGCTGTCCGGCAACATCGTCGAGGCCGGCACCACCGATCCCGCCTACACGCCGTATCTGATCAAGGAGGTGCGCGGGGTGCGCGTCGGCGTGCTGGGGCTGACCACCCCGGGCATTCCGTCGTGGGAAGATCCCGCCCACATCGCGGGTCTCGATTTTGCCGATCCGGTGGCAGCGGCCCGTCGCTGGGTAAACGAACTGCGTCGTCGCGCCCGCGTGGATCTGGTGGTCGTCGCCATGCACATGGGACTGGAAGAGGACGTGTTGACCGGTCTGCCTTCGCCCGGTCAGGTGCCCGGCGAAAACGCCGCCGCTCGCATCGCTCGCGAAGTGCCCGGAATCGACGTCATTCTCATGGGCCACACCCATCGTGAAGTGCCGGCGCTCACGCTCAACAACGTGCTGCTCACGCAGGCGGGTCGCTGGGGCGATTTTCTTTCCCGCGTCACCGTGCTGCTCGAACGCGACGATCCCGCCGCCTCCTGGCAAGTGGTGGGCAAAACCGCCACCACCCATCCGGTCACCGCGGAGGTGCCGCCCGATCCGACCGTGCTCGATCTCGTGCGCGAGGCACACGAAGCCACCAATGTCTGGCTTAACCAGCCCATTGGCTACCTCGACCGCGACCTCACCGCGGAAAACTCCCGCGTCGCCGACACGGCCATCATCGACCTGATCCACCGGGTTCAACTCGAGATGGGCAACGCCGACGTATCGCTCGCCGCCAGCTTCAATCCCGCCGCCCGCCTGCCCGCCGGTGACGTCACCGTGCGCGATATCGCCGGCCTCTACGTTTACGAAAACACGCTCGTCGTAGTCGAACTCACCGGCGCCCAACTCAAGGCCGCACTCGAACATGCCGCGCGTTATTTCCTTCCCGGCCGTCCCGGCGTCTCAGCCAACGACCTGATCGATCCCGCCACCCCCGGCTACCTTTTCGACATGGCCGAGGGCGTTGACTACGTGCTCGATCTCGGCCGTCCACCGGGCGAACGCATCGTTGACCTCACTTATCGCGGCGAACCGCTCGCGCCCGAGCGAAAGCTCCGTGTCGCCACCAACAACTACCGCCACAACGGCGGCGGCGGTTTCACGATGTTCGCCGACGCACCGGTTGTTTATCGCTCCAATGTCGGCATCCGCGAGCTCATCATCGACTGGGTGCGCGAACATCCCGACCTGCCGACCGCTCCCACCGGCAACTGGAGCATCCGGCTGCCCTGAGCCGCAACCCTGCTGTGGAGACCCCTCCCATTTCAGAGTGAGTCGGAGCGTGGCACGAAACACTGAAGCGGCTCGTCGCTGGGAGATTCATTCCGCGCAAGATCACCGCGTGAGATTCCACCAACCCGTCCCCTACCGGCTTCACCTACGGAGTAAGCGCCTGCGGAGTTGTTGCGGTTTCCTTACCGTATTTCTTTGCGTGCTTTGCGGCCTCCGCGGTCTTTGCGTTAAAATACTAGCTTTGGCTGAGTCCGCGTTTCCGCGCCAAACAATTTTCACGATTTCAGCGCTTTAGCTTTCCGCGTTTCAGACTTCCTTTTGGGCCATGTCCTGTCCCCGGCCTTCCCTGAGCCAACGTCTCGCCCGCCTCTCTCCGTTCGGTCTCGGCCACACCAAGCCCAAACATTTTCGCGACATGCTCAAGGTGGTCTGGGCCAACCGCGACAACCTGCCCTACGCCTGGAAGGTGATCACGCGCGGCGTGTGCGACGGCTGCGCCCTCGGGGTCGCCGGCCTGCACGATTGGACCATCAAGGGACCGCACCTCTGCATGACCCGGCTCAATCTGCTCCGGCTCAACACCATGCCCGCCATGGCGCCGGATGCGCTGGCCGACGTGTCCCGGCTTCCATCCGACAACCGCGAGCTGCGGCAACTCGGTCGACTCGCCCACCCGCTCCGCCGCCGCCGCGGTGAACCCGGCTTTACCCGCATATCCTGGGACGAGGCGCTCGCATCAATCGGACAACGCATCCGCCGCACTGATCCGCGCCGTCTCGCCTTCTTCGTCACTTCGCGCGGCGTCACCAACGAGATCTATTACCTCGCCCAGAAAGCCGCCCGCTGGCTCGGCACCAACCACGTCGACAACGCGGCTCGCCTCTGCCACTCGCCGTCGACGGCCGCGATGAAACAGACCCTCGGCATCTCCGCCTCCACCTGCGGCTACTCCGATTGGTTCGGCACCGACGTCATCGTGTTCTTCGGCTCCAATCCCGCCAACGACCAGCCAGTATCCACAAAATACCTACACCTGGCCAAGAAACGCGGCACCAAGGTCATCCTGGTCAATCCCTACCTCGAACCCGGCATGCAGCGCTACTGGGTGCCGTCCAATCTCGATAGCGCGCTGTTTGGCACCGACATCGCCGATGACTGGTATGCCGTCGCCCAGGGCGGCGACATCGCCTTCCTCTACGGTGTCATCAAGCACCTCGACTCCGCCGGCCTCACCGACACGGCTTTTCTCGCCGACCACACTTCCGGCTGGGACGAGCTCGCGGCCCACGCGCGCAGTCTCGACTGGGCGGACTTGGAACGCTCCGCCGGTCTGCCCGCCGCCCGCATGGTTGCCTTCGCCGAATTGATCGGCCGCGCCCGCACCGGCGTGTTCGTCTGGTCGATGGGTATCACCCAGCATCCGTGGGGCGCCGATGGCGTGCGCATGGTGCTCAACACCGCTCTCGCCCGCGGCTGGCTGGGGCGCGACAAGTGCGGCGTCATGCCCATCCGCGGCCATTCGTCCGTCCAGGGCGGCGCCGAGATGGGCGCCTACGCCACGGCGTTTCCCGGCGGTCTCGCGGTCAACGCCGACAACGCCGACCGCCTCGCCGAGCATTACGGGTTCCCGATTCCCGACTGGCCCGGTCTCGCCGCCACCGAAATGGTCGAGGCCTCCCACCGCGGCGAACTCGACGTGTTCCACATGGTCGGCGGCAACTTCCTCCGCACCTTGCCCGATCCCGACTACGTCGCCGCCGCGCTGCAGCGCGTGCCCCTGCGCATCCATCAGGACATCATCGTCACCGACCAAATGCTGCTCGATCCGGCGGATGAGGTGATTCTCCTCCCCGCCCAGACCCGCTACGAACAGGACGACGGCGGCACCGAAACCAGCACCGAGCGTCGCGTCATGTTCACGCCGCAGATTCCCCGCCAGGTCGGGGAAGCGCGCGCCGAGTGGAAAATCCTCCGCGACATCGCCCTCGCCGCCAAACCCGATCCCATCGGCGTCTTCGGCTGCGCCACCGGCCAGGAGGTGCGCGAGGAAATCGCCCGCGTCGTGCCGTTCTACGACGGTATCCAGAATCTGAAGACAACTGGCGACGCCTTTCAATACGGCGGCCCCCACCTGTGCGCCGGCGGCGTGTGCCCGACCGATGACGGCCGCGCGCATCTGGGCACGGTCGACCTGCCGCCGCTCGGCGAACGCCCCGCGGGCGTGTTTCACGTCAGCACCCGCCGTGGCAAACAGTTCAACACCCTCGTCTATGCCGAGATCGATCCACTCAACGATGCGCCCCGCGACGCCGTGTTGATCAACGCCGACGACGCTGCGGCCCGCCATCTCAAACAGGGCGATCCGGTGGTCCTGCACAACCGCTTCGGCCGCTACGCCGCCCGGGTGCATCTCGCGCCCATCGCGCCGGGCAATCTCCAGATTCACTGGCCGGAGGGCAACCACCTCATCGATCGCTCCCGCAAGGACGCCGGCGGCGGCGTGCCCGACTACAACGCCTTGGTCGAACTGGAAAAGGCCTGATGGACAAATCCCTCTCCCGCACCTCCGCCATCGTGACGCGCCTGACCCGCGGTGAGCCCGCCGTCACTCGCGACGATGAGCTGGCCCGCGAGGAACCGCTGGAGTTGCGGGTGGAAGGCCGGCCCGTCGCCGTGACCATGCGCACACCCGGCCACGAGGAGGAACTTGCCCTGGGATTTCTCTTTACCGAAGGCGTCGTCTCCGGCCTCGCCGACGTGCTCGATCTCGACATCTGTTCCGCCGGAGAAGATTCGGCTGGCAACGTCGTCAACGTGCGCCTGCGTCATCCTGAATCCGTCGATCTCGACCGGCTTTCGCGCCACGTCTTCACCAGTTCCTCCTGCGGCATCTGCGGCAAGGCCACCATCGACGACGCCCTCGACGCGCAGGGCACCACCGCGCTGCCCGCTCTCGCGTCGGTGCGTTGCGGCGCCACCACCCTGTTGGCTTTGCCCGCCAAACTTCACGCCGCCCAAGCCACGTTTCAGGCCACCGGCGGACTTCACGCCGCCGCGTTGTTTGATGCTCAGGGCAACCTCATCGTCGTGCGCGAAGACGTGGGTCGGCACAATGCGGTCGACAAAGTTCTCGGCCGGCTGCTGCTCGATCGCCCGCAGGATGCCGGCGACTTCGGCTTGCTCGTTTCAGGGCGCATCGCCTTCGAAATCGTCCAAAAGGCGCGCCGCGCCGGACTCGCGCTCGTGGCTGGCATCTCCGCGCCGACGAGTCTGGCCGTGGATTACGCGCACGCCGCCGGCATGACGCTGGTGGGCTTTCTGCGCGACGATCATTGCAACGTTTACACCGGCCGCCTGGCTGAGGAGTGACCCGCGCCACCCCGCGCATTGTTGCCATGCCGCCGCCACCGCCTGCCTTCGTCTATGACGCCGTCGTGCTGGCCGGTGGACACTCGCGTCGGATGGGACGCGACAAGGCCACCCTGCCGCATCCACACGACGGACGCCCGCTCCTGCTGCGTCAACTGGACCTGCTGGCGCAATTGCCCTCGCCTCCGCAAACCCGTTGGGTTTCCGCCCGGATCGGACAGGAATTACCCTCCCTGCCCGCCACAGTGCGACGGGTCGACGACGACGGACAGGCCGGCCCGCTCGGCGGTATCGTCGCGGCGTGGGATGCGTCCAACGTCCCGTATCTGCTGACGATTGCCGTCGATCTGCCGCTGCTCAACGCGGACACCTTGGTCGCCATGCTCACCGCTTGCGACCCAGGCGCACAGTCGGGTGCCGTCGCCCGCGTGGGCGACACCTGCCAACCGCTCGTCGCGATATATCCGCGCGCCGCGCACGCCCCGTTCGCCACCGCGCTCGCCGCCGGACAACTCAGCCTGCGTCGCCTGCTCGCGGCGGAACCGTTGGCCACACTTTGCCCGCCGCTGGATTTTATCAACGACACTCCGTTTCGGAACTGGAACACACCCAACGATCTTTAAAAGCGGTCCGGTTCGCCGCACGCAGGTGATTTTTCATCGCATCGCCCTCAAGCTGATCGCCAGCGGGCCGTAGTTACTAGGGTGGATGCCCCCCTCGCCCAGCAAACGTTGCACACGGTTGACCACGCGCTCAAATCCGGGCGCGTCGCTTCCATGCCAGAGCTGGTGCGTATCATCCGGGCTTTGAGCAAGGACGAGGGCTCGGTCTCCGTCGGCGAATTGGCCGACATGATCAGTCAGGATGCGACCATCCTGATGCGGGTC
>CBINJL010000160.1:0-6761 GCA_966250925.1 uncultured Opitutus sp.
AATGCGGATGATGGAAGGCCTCGGTAACTCCGACGTCTACGGGGTGCGTTGGCTGGATGACCGGCGGATCATCTATTCGATCAGTGTCGAAAAATACTGGGGCGTGGCGCTGGGCGCAGTGGAACTCGACAAAATGGCGAAGCCGTATCCGCTGATTCAGTTCGGTCGCCACACCCTGATCGGCCGCCCGCAGGATCGGCGACTGGAGCCCTACGTGTGGGTTTCCGAAGAAGGTGCCGGCCGGGACGGTGGTATTGTATCTTTGAATACAGCGATTCGCACCGGGCAATGGGTGAGCCTGACAGGCGGGGTGATCGAGGGACACCAATTCGACCGGGCGAGCGATCAGAACCGGAAGATGGTGCTGCGGCGCTACCCGGTGCCGGCGGACGGCATTCCGGCGGGCTATTTTTCCGACAAGATGGGGCACCTCGCGTTCAGCTACACGGTGCGCAACGGCATCATCGGCCTGCATCAGTTCGACGGCGAAAACTGGCAGCGCTCACCGGTGGACATGGAAACGATCGAAATCCTCGCGGCGGCTGATGAGCCCGGGAAACTGCTGGTCAATGATGTTCGTTACGATGGTCAGCCGAGCGCGGTGCGTCTGTTCGATCCGGCCACGGGCGAATTTGGCGCGGAGCTGTTTCGCGACAACGGCTACGATGTGATGGGCGGCGTTTATCGTGACGAACGCACCCGCAGCATCGTCGGATTGCAGTATGACCGCGACATGCCGGCGGCGGTGTGGTGGGACGAGGGTTACAAGGCGCTGCACGAACTTTTTCAGAAGTCGTTTCCGAAAAAGGTGGTGCACATTGTGAGCAACAACGAAGCGAACACGGTCTTCGTGCTGAGCGTCTACAGCGATCGCGAACCGGTCACCTACTACATTGTCGACCTGGGAAAGAAATCGCTCGGGCCGCTCAAAAGTGCGCTGCCCTGGATTGATCCGGCGCGCATGAGCTCGATGAGCATCGTGAAGTTCAAGACCCACGACGGCCACCGGCTCGATGCCTACCTCACCTTGCCGCGCGGCACGTCGAAAGAAAATCCTGCGCCGCTCGTTGTGTTGCCGCACGGCGGGCCCTGGGTGCGCGATACCTTTGGCTTCAACGGCGAAGCGCAGTTTCTCGCCAGCCGCGGCTACGCCGTGCTCCAGCCCAATTATCGAGGCTCCGACGGTTATGACTGGATGTTCCCGGAAGCGGACCAATGGGATTTTCTGAAGATGCATGCCGATGTCACCTCCGCCACCAAGGCGGTGCTCAAGACGGGGCTGATCGATCCGGCCCGCGTCGCGATCATGGGCGCGTCGTTTGGCGCCTACCTCGCCCTTTCCGGAGCCGTGCATGAGCCCAATCTCTACAAATGCATCGTGGGCCATGCGGGCGTGTATGACTGGGCCGAGGTGCTGCAGGACGCCGAGCATGATCGTTTTCGGACGGGCGAATTCGGTCGCCTGCGCCTCAAGCTGGGCGATCCCAAGACCAACGCCGACCGCTTTCGCGAGATCTCTCCCATCCATTTCGTGGCCAACATGAAAGCCCCGATGTTTGTCGCTCACGGCAAGGATGATCCGGTGGCCTCATGGCTGGAGTCCAAGCGCCTCGTGCGCGAGTTGGAAGCGCATCACATCGCCCACGAAACCCATTTTGTGTCCCGCGAAAGCCACGGCATGCAGCACCTCGAAAATCAGGTGGAGCTTTACGAAAAGATCGAAGCGTTTCTGGCCAAGCACCTTTGATTTCAGCGCATGACGGCGCTGCGCCCCGCGTGCCGCCCACGCCGAAAAAATCGGCGTGCGCTGGGGCGGGGCAGCGTGTTTGGTCGACGCTTTACCCGACTCCCGTCGGTCGCCGGCGACCCGGCTGGCGACCGTCTCCCAACCCTGTTTCCCATGTTGCTCTCCCGATTCGTTTCCCCCCGTTCCCGCCGTTTCGTGGGCGCGTCCGCGCTCCTGCTCGGGCTGGTTTTGCCGGCCGCGGCGCAATCCGAGGCCTCCGCCCCGCCCGCCGCGGCGCAATCCACCGCGGTGCCGGCCGCGTCGTTTTTTCGCGATCCCGTTTTCCGCGCGCCGCAGCTCAACGACGCCGGCACGCATCTGGCCGCGCTCATGGCGGCGCCGGACGGCAGTTTCCAGCTCGTGATCAAGGATCTCAAAAGCGGCGAGGAAGCCTTTCTCGGCGGCGGTGCCACGGCCGAAGTTTACGACTTCACCTGGCTGACCGACACGCACCTCGCCTACAACCTCATCTCCGGCCGCCGCTACGACGTGGGTCTGATGGTGGTCGACGTCAATGATCCCGCCGGGGCGTATCCTGTTTATCAATACGGCGCGGCCCGCATTGTGGGCGTGCCGCAGGAAACCCCGATGAAGCCGCTCGTTTGGGTGGCGGCCGCCCGTTCGTTTGCCGACGGCGGGGTGGTCGAGCTCGATGCGTCGCTGAACAACGGCACCTTTGTCGACGTGCGCGGTGAAGGCGAGGAGGCGGAGAAGGCCTGGGATCGCGTGCTCGAACTCAACGAAGCGCACATCCTGCGGGTCGTGCCCCAGCCGGAAGGCGGCACGGTGTCCGGTTATCTGGCGGCGCGCGACGGCGGGCTCGGTTATGCGTTCACCACCGCGGACGGCGACACCGCGCTGCAGGTCTGGGATGGCTCGGCCTGGTTCGTTTCGCCGGTCGATCCGGACAACATTGTCTTCGTCGACGTGGGCGAGGAGCCGGGGCAAATCCTGGCCCGCCTGCCCGCGACCGATGGTCAGCCGGCAGCGGTGCACTTCGTCAACGCGGCCTCGGGCGAAGTCGGCGAACTGGTGTTTCGCGACAACAACTACGATTTCGACGGTGAGTTCTATCGCGATCCGGCCAGTCGGGCACTGGTGGGCACGTTCTACACCCGCGACGGCCCGACGGTGCGCTGGTTCAACGAGACCTATCAGAACCTGCAGAAGATCCTCAACGAGAGCTTCCCCGGCAAGGTGGTGCGCCTGCGCGACGGCAGCGTCGACGGCGAAGTGTTTCTCGTCAGCGTCACCTCTGATCGGGAGCCGCTCACCTATTTCACCATCAATCTCAGCTCGCGCACCATCAGTCGCATGCAGGGCGAAATGCCGTGGATTGATCCGCAGCGCATGCAGGGCATGAGCATTTTCAAATACAAGACGGCCGACGGCAAACAGCTCGACGCTTACGTGACGCTGCCGGCGGGCACTTCCAAGGATAAGCCCGCGCCACTCGTGGTGATGCCGCACGGCGGTCCGTGGCTGCGCAACATGTGGGGCTTCCACGGCGAAGCGCAGTTTCTCGCCAGTCGGGGCTATGCCGTGCTCCAGCCGAATTATCGCGGCTCGCCCGGCTACGATTGGATGTTCAGCGAGGCGGCCCGGGTCGATTTCCTCGCCATGCACGACGACGTGACCCGTGCGGTCAAGACGCTCATCAAGACCGGCATGGTCGACCCGGAGCGCATTGCGATTCTGGGCGGCGGATTCGGCGGCTACCTGGCGCTCACCGGTCTGGTCGACGAGCCCGCCCTGTATCGCTGCGGCGTGGCGCACTCCGGTCTCTACGACTGGGCGCGCGTGGCCAACGTGCTCGGTCTGGAACGGGAAAACGATCCGGCTTACGGCGAGATTTTCGCCCGGCTGGGCGACCCGGGCCGCGATGCGGCGAAGTTTGAAGTGATCTCGCCGGAGAAGCGACTGTATCGATTGGAGGACCCGGTTCTCGTCGCCAGCACCCGCGACGCGGGCGGAGTCGAGCAGGCCGAAGCCGAGGGCCTGCAGGAAGCATTGCGCCGCGGTGGCGCCGTCTACGAAACCTACTTGATCGATGGCGGCATCGGCCTGTTGGAAAACCGTGTCGCGCTGTTCGAGCGCATCGTGAAGTTCTTCGACGAGAAAATGTAACCGCCGCGGGAGCGGTAAACGGGAGCTGGCAGCTCCCGCTACTTTGGAACGCCGCGCCCGTTGTCGGGCGCGGCGTTCCCATGATGCGGGGGTAACCAGAAATCGGATACGCGGCGCGGTGTCGCCGCGGCGATGACGGATCAGTTGCCGTCGAGACCGCCCCACGGCGTGATCGCGTCGAGCGCGGGCACGATCAGGCGACGCAGTTCGAGGAAATCGAGCGGACCGGTGTGGCGGAAGATCACCTCGCCCTTTTCGTTGACCAGCAGCGTGTGCGGGAGGGCGCCGCTCCATTCCGGATCAATCGCCTCGATGTTGGCGTATTTGTCGGTGTCGGCGAAGATGTAATTCTTCATCGAAGCGTGCTGGCCCTGGAGAAACTTGAGCGCCTTCGCTTCCATCTTGGGATATTCGGCGGCGATGGTAACGAGTTCGAAATCGCGGCCGCGGAAACGCAGGTTGGTTTCGACCAGATCGGGAAACTCGGTCACGCAGGGGCCGCACCAGGTGGCCCAGACGTTGATGAGGCGGAGTTTGCCGGAGTCCTTGTTTTCGCGCAGGGCAACGAAGTCGGCAGCGGTGGCCTGTTCGAGGGTGACGGGTTCTTCCTTCACGCGTTGAGCCCAGACCTTGTTGTAGCTTTCGGCCTTTTCGGCCCACTTCACCGAACAGCCGAAAACGCGGGTGGTCTGCACTGCGGGAGTTTTGCCGGCGAGCAGCGCATCGAGGGCGTCGCGAGTGTCCTGGTGTTTGATGTATTGCGGCAGCTCGGCGTCGTCGATGCGGCCTTGGAACGCGAGCTTGCGATCCTGATCGTAGATGAAGACGTGCGGGGTGGCGACCGGACCGAAGACGCGCGAGATGGCCTGGGTTTCGCCGTCGTCGAGATAGGGAAACGTGAACCCCTGATGCGCGGCGCGGACCTGCATTTCCTCGAAGGTGTCACCGAGATCGGTGTAGGCCATTTCGTCGAGGCGCACGGCGTCGGCGTTGTTGGGATTCAAGGCGATGACGGCGACGCCCTTGGGACCGTAGTCGGCCACGAGCTGGTTGATACGCTGCTCGTAACGTTGGGCGGTGGGGCAGTGGTTGCAGGTGAAGACGATGCAGAGAAGTTTGGCGTCGGCGAAACTCTCCGGTGTGTAAGTTTTCACTTCACCGCCCGGAGCGATGCCGGGCAGTTCGAAATGCGGCAGCGCCGAGCCAATGGGCTGAGGCTCGGGCGTGGATTCGGCGGCGAGGAGGGCGCCGAGAGCGAGACTGAAAAAGGCGAGGGGTGTCGAGAGCAACCGGGGCATAGTGCGGTCACCCTGCGTCGGGTCGGAGCGATCCGCAAGCGACCCGGCGTCGAGTCTTGCTGCAAGTTCAGCAAGAAGGGGGAAGGCGGCCGACGAGGAAGGGCGCGCGAGTGGGCGCTGTAGGGGTGAGAACGAGGTGGGGAATGTAGGGGCTTTGCTCGCAAAGCCCGCTGCGGCTGAGTGGGCGCAGGGCGAGAACGAGAACGATTACGAAAATGAGAACGAGTGCAGGGTAGCCCTGCTCGGGAGAGCAGGGACTGACGGGAGGGGGATCGCCCCAGTTGTCCCGCCTCTCCCGAGGCGGGCTACCGTGCGTTCGGAGCCGTTGCGTCGGGTGGGGAGGATCGTCGTTCAACGTGTTGAGTCGGGTTGACGCTTGCGGGGAAGGGGTTGGCGGGCTCAGTTCGAGTTCTCTCGAACCCCTTTCGATCCCCATGATTACAACTCTTCGTCGTTTTGGTGCCGTTCTTGGTTTGGCCGGCGCGCTTGTTTCCACCACGTCCGCCGCCGATGCGGGCGATTTTTCCGATCAGATCGGACTGCAACTCTACAGTGTGCGCGGGAGTTTTCTGCAGGACCCGTTTACCGCCATGGACATGGTGGCGGGTTACGGTATCCGCGAAGTGGAGACGGCGGGCACGGCGCGCATGACACCGGAGCAGTTTCGTGCCGAATTGGAAAAGCGCGGGCTCAAGGCGGTCAGCGCGCACGTGCAGTATGACGCGTTGAAAAAGGATCTCGACGCGGTGCTGGCGGAGGTGAAGACACTCGGCGTGACCTACGCCATCGTGCCGTGGATTCCGCACGAAGGCGAATTCGACGGCGAGGAAGTCGAGCAGGCCATCGCCAATTTCTCCAAGTGGGGCGATGCGTTTCACGCAGCCGGCATCACCTTTGGCTATCATCCGCACGGCTACGAATTTGGCGGCGGCAAAATGAGTGGTCCCACGCCCTTCGATCGTATCGCCGAGGCCACCGCCGAACATCATGTGGTGTTCGAAATGGATGTCTTCTGGGTGGTCCACGGGGGAGCCGATCCGTTGAAGTTGTTTGCCCAGTATCCTGATCGCTGGGTGGCGTTGCACGTGAAGGACATTCGCAAGGGCGCGCCGACCGGATTCACCAACGGCGGCGCGCCGGCGGAGGACAAGGTCATCGTCGGCACCGGTCAGGTGGATTGGCAGAAGTTGATCGGCGTGGCGCGTGAGCACGGCGTGAAGCACTTCTTCATCGAAGACGAATCGCCCGAACCGCTGGCCAATATCCCGCAAAGCATCGCCTACCTGCGCACGCTGAAGTGGTGAGTCGCCGGCGCGCCGCGCCGGGCGCCCGCACTTTTATGCAGTCGGGTCTGGCGCGGGTGGGGGAATTGTTTCTAGGAAAGAGGCATCGGAGCCCTCGGACAGCAGCTTGATTTGTTTGCCGCGCCCGTTCCGGCGATTGCCGCGGCGGACGCGGTGCCTGCGTCGCCCGTGCCGAGTGTAGTGCCGGAGAAAAAACGGCCCCCGGCCCCGCCCTCGTCCCGCTCGCGCTCGGGGACGCGAAGGCGG
>CBINJL010000161.1:0-6754 GCA_966250925.1 uncultured Opitutus sp.
AACGGAGCAAGACGCTCGGCGGTGATGAAACGCGGTGCGACGACTTCCTTTTCCAGAAAACTCATCACCGGATTGAAGTGTTCGATGTGGCCGACCTGCACGATGCGATCGTGCTCGCGTGCCACCGCCAGCACGCGCTCGGCTTCGGCGAGGGACGCGCAGATCGGTTTCTCGATCAACAGGTGACAGCCCGCCGCGAGCAGCGGCAGCGCGACCGCTTCATGGCGATCCGTCGGCACCACCACCGACACCGCGTCGCAGGCCGCGCCGAGTGCTTCCAAGGTTTCGAAGCGGTGGCAGCCGTGGCGCGCACAGACCTCGGCGGCGCGCGCATCATCGGTTTCGAAAATCCCGGCAAATTCGACCGAAGGCAGGCTGGCGTAGACGCGGGCGTGATGCTGGCCGAGCGATCCGACGCCCACTACGCCGCAACGCACTTTCGAGACCTTGGAGGGTTCAGACATGGCCGTCATGCCACCGCGCCGCCGCCGCCAAGGCAATCCGCGAAATGCCCGCCGTCAGGCGCTTTTGCGCTTCCGCAAACGTTCGCCGCACACCTCGCGCAACACCGCCACGAAATTCGCCGCCAACTGCGAATGGCCCTGCTTGCGCCAGACGGCATGCAGTTCAAATCGCAGGTCTTCGCCGCGTTCCTGCAACGGCCGGTAGATGATGTTGCGCCACGTTTCCTTGGCCGGCATCGCGGCGAGAAACGACACGCCCTGATCGCCCTCGATCATCGCCTGCAGCGATTCGTAGCTGTTGACCTGTTTGAAGCGACCCGGCTTCACGCCGCGCTGCGCATAGATGTCACGAATGCGCTGCCGGTGCAGATCGTGTCCGCCCACTTCGATGCACAGCACGCGCTCCTCGGCCAGATCGGCCAGCGACACCGAACGACGCGCGGCCAGGCGATGGCCGCGGCCCACCGCCACCTGGATTTCGCCTTCCAGCACTTTGAATCGTTCAAACTGCGCCTCCTCCGCGCCGAGATCGCCCACGACAAATCCCACCTGAATCTCCCCCCGCGTGAGCGCCACCGTCTGGGCGGGCAACAGCAGTTCGCGCAGGTCGACATCGACCTCCGGGAAACGTCCGTAAAACGTCGACAACGCCGCCGGCATGAAACTCGCGCAGATCGCGTTGACGTTGCCCACCACCAGTCGGCCGCAGCGTCCCTCCGCCGCCTCGCGGGCCGTGCGCACCGCGCGATCCGCGCCTTCCAGCAGGGCTCGCGACGATTCGAGAAACACCGTGCCCGCATCCGTCAACGCCACGCCCGCCGTGCTGCGTTCGAGCAGCTTCACCCCGACGTCGTATTCGAGATCCTTGATCTGTTTGCTCAGCGCCGGCTGCGCCACCCGCACACGCTCCGCCGCCCGGCGAAAATTCAATTCCTCGGCCACCGCCACGAAATAGCGCAGGTGTCGCAACTCCATGGCGGAGCTGATATCCAGAAGTTATCAAGGCGCAAACAACAAAGTCATTCTGTCCGCGACCAAAGCGGATTAAAGTGGGAGCGTGTCCTCAGCCTTTCATCTTCAGCATGCCCGCGACGCACTCCTGCAGGTCGCCGGCACAGTCGGCGCCCGCCACGAGGCGGGGTGCGCGGCGTTGCTGGAAATGTTGTCCGCCGGAGAACAGTTGCACGAGGCCCTGCGCCAGGAGCTCGCCCGGCTCGGTTTGAGTGTGGCGGGTTTCGGCATTCTCACCCAACTGCGCTGCGATCGCCCAGCGCCACTCGGCACCGGCGATCTGGCGCGCCTCCTCCACCTGCCCGCCCAGGCCGTTTCGGAGGCGCTGACACGGCTGGAGTTGTCCGCATTTATCGCCCGTGAACGCGATCCGGCGCACCGCCGACGCAACATTGTAACGCTCACCCCGGCCGGTCGCCGCGCCATCGACGACGTTTTGCGCCGTTTCGATACGGTAATCCACCGGTCGATGCAGGAACTCAGCTCCACCGATTTGCAAATTCTGCAACGTGCCTGCACGTGCCTCGCCGACACCGCCAAGTCCAACGCTCCCTCTTCATGACCACGTCCCACGTTTCCATCGCCTCCGGTCTCCGCCGTTTCGTTCCGGCTCTCGGCCTCGCCACGCTCGCGCTCGCGGTCACCGCCTGCCAGCGCGAGGCGTCCGCTCCGGGCGCCACCACCGCGGCCCGTCCGGCCACGCCGGTTTCCGTGCTGGTGGTGCAGCCGCAATCAGTCGCCCTGCAACGCGAGTTGCCCGGCCGCACCTCCGCCTCGCGCGTGGCCGAAGTCCGCGCCCGCATCAATGGCATCGTGCTCAAGCGCCACTTCACCGAAGGCGCCAATGTCACCGCCGGCCAGGTGTTGTTCGAAATCGATCCGGCGCCCTATCAGGCCACGCTCGACAGCGCCCGCGCCACGCTCGCCCGCGCCGAGGCCAATCTCGAATTTGCCCGCATCCAGGCCGACCGCTATCGTGACTTGATCAACACCCGCGCCGTCGCCCGGCAGGAGTTTGACAACGCCAACGCCACCTTCCTCGCCGCCCAGGCCGAGGTCGCCGCCGCCCGCGCCGCCGTGCAATCGGCCGAGATCAATCTCGGCTACACCAGCGTGACGTCGCCGATCGACGGCCGCATCGGTCGCGCCGAGGTCACCGAAGGCGCCTACGTGCAGCAAGGCACCGCCACGTTGCTCGCCGTCGTGCAGCAGCTCGATCCGCTCTACGTCGACCTCAACGAATCGGCCGACAACGTTCTGCGCCTGCAGGCCGCGCTCGCTTCCGGCGCCCTCGAACGCAACGACGAAGGCGAGGCGCAGTTCCGCGTGCCGTCGCCCGTCGGCGGCGAGCCGCTGGTGGGCACGCTGCAGTTCTCCGATGTCACGGTGAATCCCGGCACCGGCACGGTCACCCTCCGCGGCCTGTTGCCCAATCCCGGCGCCGCGCTGCTGCCCGGCATGTTCGTGCGCGCCCACATCGACGAAGGCGTGCGACCCGGCACGCTGCTCGTGCCGCAGGCCGTGATCAGCCGCAACACCCGCGGCGATGCCACCGTGTATGTCGTCTCGCCGGAAAACACGGTCGAACTGCGCGCACTCCAAACCGAGCGCACCCACGGCGACCACTGGATTGTTTCCGAGGGGCTGAAGCCCGGCGACCGTATCATCACCGATCACCTGCAAAAAATCCGCCCGGGCGCACCGGTGCAGATCGCCAATCCGGCGCCCGCCGCCACTGCCGCCGGCAACGCCGATTCACAAGGCTGAGCGCCCCGCGCCTCGGCTCCCGTTTTTCCCAACCTTTTCCCGAAAGCCTTTTCCATGGCCCGATTTTTCATCGACCGGCCCGTCTTCGCCTGGGTCATTGCCATCGTCATCATGGTCGCCGGCGCGGTTTCCATCGTGGGACTGCCCATCGCGCAGTATCCGTCGATCGCACCGCCCCAGATCGCCATCGCCACCACCTATCCGGGCGCCTCGGCCAAGACGTTGGAAGACTCCGTCACCCAGGTGATCGAGCAGCGCATGAACGGCATCGACCACCTGCGCTACATCGAATCGACCAGTGATTCCGCGGGCAACGTCACCATCACCCTGACCTTCGAGCCTGAGGCCGATCCCGACATCGCCCAGGTGCAGGTGCAGAACAAGCTCGCGCTCGCCACGCCGTTGTTGCCGCAGGAGGTGCAGCAGCTCGGCGTGCGCGTCACCAAGTCGGTGCGCAACTTCCTCCTCGTCGTCGGCTTCATGTCGACCGACGGCAGCATGGACGCGACCGACATCGGCGACTTCGTGGCCAGCCGCGTGCAGGACCCGCTCAGCCGCGTGCCGGGCGTCGGCGACATCCAGAGTTTCGGCACGTCGTATGCCATGCGCATCTGGCTCGATCCGGCCAAGCTGCATCATTTCGGCCTGATGCCGGGCGACGTCAGCGGCGCCATCCGCGCGCAAAACGTGCAGGTCTCGGCCGGCCAACTCGGCGGCGCACCGGCCGATGTCGGCCAGATGCTTAACGCCACCGTGAGCGCCCGCGCGCGTCTCGAAACGCCGGAGCAGTTTGAAAACATCCTGCTGCGGGTGAACACCGACGGCTCGCAGGTGCGCCTGCGCGATGTCGCCAAGGTCGAGCTCGGCGCCGAGTCCTACGACCGGGTGAGCCGCTTCAAAGGATTGCCTGCGGCCGGCATGGCCATCCGTCCCGCCACCGGCGCCAACGCGCTCGAAGCGGTCGACGCCATCCGCGCCAAGATCGACGAACTGAAACCGTTTTTCCCGCCCGGTCTTGAAGTGGTTTACCCGCTCGACACCACGCCGTTTGTGCGCCTCTCGATCGAGGAGGTCGTGCACACGCTGATCGAGGCGTTCGTGCTGGTGTTTCTGGTGATGTATCTGTTCCTGCAGAACTTCCGCGCGACCCTGATTCCCGCGATCGCGGTGCCGGTGGTGCTGCTCGGCACGTTCGGCATCATGGCCGCCTTCGGGTTCTCCATCA
Organism: uncultured Opitutus sp.; assembly: GCA_966250925.1. Taxonomy (GTDB): domain Bacteria; phylum Verrucomicrobiota; class Verrucomicrobiia; order Opitutales; family Opitutaceae; genus Actomonas. The sequence goes on from CBINJL010000161.1 coordinate 4,468, forward strand.
ACACGCTCACGATGTTCGGCATCGTGCTGGCGATCGGCCTGCTGGTCGACGACGCCATCGTGGTGGTTGAAAACGTCGAGCGCGTGATGAGCGAGGAAGGACTGCATCCCCGCGAAGCGACGCGAAAATCGATGGACCAGATCACGGGCGCCCTCGTCGGCATCGCGCTGGTGTTGTCCGCGGTGTTCGTCCCGATGGCGTTCTTCAGCGGCTCGACCGGCGCGATCTATCGCCAGTTTTCCATCACCATCGTGTCGGCCATGGCGTTGTCCGTGCTCGTCGCAATCGTGCTCACGCCGGCGCTGTGCGCGACCATGCTGAAGCCGATCGCCAAGGGCCATCACTACCACGACAAGGGCTTCTTCGGCTGGTTCAACCGCGTGTTCGATCGCGGCACCCGCGGCTACGAACGCGGTGTCGGCGGCATCCTGCGCCGCAAGGGTCTTTTCGTGGTCGTCTACCTGCTGATCGTCGCCGCGCTGGGCGTGCTGTTTAACCGCATCCCGACCGGCTTCCTCCCCGACGAGGACCAGGGCATTCTTTTTGCCCAAGCCCAGCTTCCCTCCGGCGCCACGCAGGAGCAGACGCTCAAGGTGCTGGAAAAGATCGAGCATCACTTCCTCGTCGATGAAGCGGAAAACGTTGAAGGTATGTTCGGCGTCACCGGTTTCAGTTTCTCCGGCTTCGGCCAGAACCAGGCCTTCGCCTTCGTGCGCCTGAAGGACTGGTCGGAGCGCGAACGACCCGACCAGAAAGTGACCGCCGTGCAGGGACGTTTCCTGCAAAAATTCCTGCCCAGCGGCGAGGCCATCATCGTGGCTTTCGCGCCGCCGGCCGTGCTCGAACTCGGCACCGCCAACGGTCTCGATCTGCGCGTGACCGACAATGCTTCGCTCGGTCACGACACCTTGCTGGCCGCCCGCAATCAACTCATCGGACTGGCCGCGGCCGATCCCCGTTTCGCCAACGCGCGGCCCAACGGGCTCGACGACGCACCGCAGTTCAAGGTCGAGATCGACGAGGAAAAAGCCGCCGCGCTCGGCGTCTCGCTGGCCGACATCAACACCACCCTTTCGACCGCGTGGGGCGGCAGCTACGTCAACGACTTCCTCGATCGCGGCCGCGTCAAGAAGGTCTACGTGCAGGGCATCGCCTCGGCGCGCATGAAACCCGAGGACCTGACGCAGTGGCACGTGCGCAACAACCGCGGCGAGATGGTGCCGTTCTCCAGCTTCGCCACCGGCAGTTGGACACTGGGTTCGCCCAAACTCGAACGATTCAACGGCGTGCCGTCCATGGCCATCGCCGCCACTCCCGCTCCGGGCGTGAGCACCGGCGAAGCGATGAATGTCATCACCGAACTCGCGGAGCAGTTGCCCGCCGGCATCGGGTTGCAATGGACCGGCCTGTCCTACGAGGAACGCGCCGCCGGCGCGCAGGGTCCGGCGCTCTATGCGATCTCGCTGCTCGTCGTCTTCCTCTGTCTGGCCGCGCTCTACGAAAGCTGGGCGGTGCCGGCCGCCGTCATGTTGATCGTGCCGCTCGGCGTGATCGGCACCATGCTCGCCGCGCTCTTCCGCGGCCTGCCCAACGACGTGTATTTCCAGGTCGGTCTGCTCACCATCGTCGGGCTGTCGGCCAAGAACGCCATTCTCATCGTCGAGTTCGCCAAGGACGGTTTCGACCGCGGCCTCAGTCTGCTCGACGCCACCCTGCAGGCGGCGCGGCAACGCCTGCGTCCGATCCTGATGACCTCCCTCGCCTTCGGCTTCGGCGTGCTGCCGCTGGCGCTTTCCAGCGGCGCCGGCTCCGGCAGCCGCAACGCCATCGGCACCGGCGTCGTCGGCGGCACCATCACCGCCACCGCGCTCGGCGTCTTCTTCGTGCCGCTGTTCTTCGTGGTCGTGCTCCGCCTCTTCCGCGTGAAGCCCGCCGACAAACTCGAATCGGAAAACTCCTACGATGTCTGATCGCCCAATTCTTTCCCGCCTTGTTCCGGTCGCGCTCGCGACCGGGCTCAGCCTGCTCACCGGGTGCTCGCTCGCCCCCGACTACGAGCGCCCGGCTCCGGCCGTGGCCATGATTTACCCGGGCGTCGTCGAACCTGCTGCCTCGACCGCCGCACCTCGGGCCGAAACGCTCGAATGGCGGTCGTTCTTCGGCGACGCCCGGATCAAGGCGCTCATCGAACTCGCGCTGGTCAACAATCGCGACCTCGAGATCGCGGCCCTGCGCATCGAACAGGCCCGCAGTCTCTACAACATCCAGCGCACCGCGCTCATCCCGA
>CBINJL010000162.1:0-6744 GCA_966250925.1 uncultured Opitutus sp.
GGCTGATGGCGGCGGCCGCATTTGTCTCCATCCTCTTCCGCTGGCTGAAGCAACCGGCCATCATCGGCTATCTGGCGGCGGGGCTGCTGCTCGGGCCGCACGTATTGCCGACGACGCCGTTGCACGACGGCGACAACCTGGCGTCGTTGAGCGAACTCGGGGTGCTGTTCCTGATGTTCTACATCGGCCTCGAGTTCGATCTGGGTAAACTCAAGCCGGTGGCGGCGGCGTCGTTTCTCGGGCTGGCGCTGCAGACGATGTTGATGGGACTCATCGGCACCACGGTCGGGCAATGGCTGGGCTGGAACGCGGTCGAAGGCCTCTTCCTCGGCGGCATCCTCGCGATCAGTTCCTCCATGGTGTGTTTCAACCTCATTGGTGAACGCGGCGACATGCAGCGCCCGTATGCGCAGATCACGGCCGGTGTGCTGATCCTGGAGGACATTCTCGCCATCATCCTGCTCGTGGTGCTGGCCGGTGTGGCGGTGTCGGGTCAGCTCGATTTCGCGGCGGTGGGGCAGACGACGTTCTTCGTCGGCATCTTCGTCGTGGCGGTGTTCATCGTGGGCAAGTTGATGGCGCCGCTGGCGGTGCGGTTGCTCAACAAAGTCGGCAACGCCGAAACGCTCACCCTGTTTGTCGTGGGCATGATTTTCGCGGTGAGCCATCTCGCACGACATCGAGGTGGTGATGACGCCGTTGAAGGATTTATTCTCGGCGCTGTTTTTTGTGACCATCGGGACGCTGATTGAGCCGCTGGCGATCTGGGAGCATTTTGGCACGATCGTGCTGGTGACGGCGGTGATGATGGCGGGCAAGTTTCTCGCCTGCTGGCTCGGCTTTGTGCTGGCGGCAGTTCCGCCCGCGGTGGCGGTGCGGGCCTCATTGGCGAAGGTGCAGATCGGCGAATTCGGATTCGTCATCGCCAGCCTCGCGTTGAGTCTCGGCGTGACCAATCCGGTGCTGAAGGCGGTCACGACCGGCGTGGCGGTGATGAGCATCATGCTCACGCCGGTGGCGGTGAATCAGGGCGAACGCATCATCGGATTCATGCAGCGGGTGGTTCCGGACCGGCTGCACAGTCTCCTGCGCATCTACCTCGACTGGATCGAGGCGGTGCGGCTGACGCTGCGCGAGAGCAGTTTCCTGCGCGTGATGCGGCGACCGCTGGGGCGTGTGGCATTGGACTTTCTGCTGCTCAACGCCCTGCTGATCGTGGGCTCGTTTCTGGCTCGTGGCTGGGCGACACCACCTGGCAGCGCCTGCTGTGGGGCGGGGTGGCGCTGGCGGCGATTCCCTTCCTCGTGGACATTTTGCGCAGTCTCGACGTGGTCACGCTGGCCTTGTCGGAGATCGCCTTGTCGCGCCCGGCACTGGGGTTTCTGTCGCGCGGGCCGGCGCGCGAAGTCCTGCGCATCGGCGCGTTCGTGCTGATTCTGTTCGGCTTTTTCACCCTGTTTCTCATCGCCTGCGCCCCTTACTTTCCGACCGGCACGTCGCTGGGCGTCTTTGCCCTCACGATCGCGGTGCTGCTGGTGGTGGGCTGGCGCTGGGCGGTGCGGTTGCAGAACCAACTCGAACTGGCGGTGCTCTCGTCGATGGAAGTGGCGGCCAAGTCTGGTGCCCGCGAAGCGGTGCAGGAGGCGATTCGCAGCAGCACGGAGCGCCACCCATGGCCGGTGGAGCTGGCGGAGATTACGATTCCGGCCGGTGGCGAAGTGGTGGGGCGCACCTTGAAGCAACTTCGCCTGCGCCAGGAGACGGGGGCGACGGTGGTGGCGGTGCAGCGCAGCGGCGTCACCCACTACGATTTACCGCCCGATCTGCCGCTGTCGCCCGATGATCATCTGCTCCTGATCGCGGAAAAGGAGCAACTGGCCGCCGCCACATCGCTGCTGTGCCGGATCGGCGAAGGAGGGTCGGGCGACGCGGCCGGCCTGCCGCACCGGTTTTCGCGGGTGATGGTCACGGCGGCATCGACGTTGTGCGGGCTGACGTTGCGCGAAGCCGGGCTGCGCGGCGCCTATGGCGTGAGCGTGATCGGGGTGCAGCGCGGCAACGAACGCATCACCGGGCCTTCGCCTGAAGAGTGTCTGCGCGACGGCGACATCCTGCTGGTGATGGGTTCCGAACAAGGCATCGCCGGCCTGCGTGAAGTGCTGGTGTAGTTGAGTATCAACTACGTGAACTTCCGTGATTAATATTTAACGCAGAGAACGCACAAAGCGCGCAAAGAAAGGCGGAAAGGAGATGGCAACAACTGCGCAGGCGCTCGCCCAATGGGTGAATTCGAGATGACGTGGGTTGGGCAGAATCCCACTCTGTGATCTCTGTGCCCTCTGCGGTTAAACTGCGGAATTTTGCGACTACGCGGGGGCCTGTCGCGTCGGGGCATAAAAAACCCCGCCGGGCGGGCGGGGTTCAGGGAAGGAAGGGGAAGGAGGTTCAGGCCGAGGCTTCGCGGAAGGGCAGCTCGATCGGATCGGCGTCAGCGTGAGCGGCGTTCCATTGCTCGACGGCGGCCTTGGCGGCGGCGCGAGCGGCCTGGCGTTGTTTTTCCACTGCGGCTTCCTTGGCGGCGAGCGCTTCGAAGGCGGCGGTCTGGGCCTGCATCACGGCGTCGGGCCATTCCTTCGGCAGGCGGCCGGCGGTTTTGAGATCGGTCCAGAGCGCGACGGCGGCGGAGCGCGCGGCGGTGAGTTCGTAATAGTAGGCGGTCAATTGCTCGTCGTAGCGGCGGGCGGCCATGGCGTAGCTGGCGACACGGATCGGGTCAGGATTGGCGCCGAGTTCTTCGATCGGTTCGGGGGCCTCGGGCGCGTCGTAGAACAGCGGTTCTTTGCCAACCAGGCCGGCGGTCGGAGCGAGCGCTGGCTGGAACATGTCGCGGACGAGGCTGATGCGCAGGTCCTTGCCGTCCTTGGCGCCTTTCGGGAAATGGGCCTGCACGGCGTTGGCGACGAGGAGGGCTTCGAGCGCCGGGCGATCCAGTTTGGCGTTCCACGTGTTGCCGTTCTTGGCCAGGTCGCCCTGCCACAGCGCGTAGTTGGCGCTGTTGACGATCAGCAGCTTCGCGCCATTGGCGGAAGCCGGGGCGTTGGCGAGTTGGATCTGAACCTGGCCGGAAGGCGCGACCGTGATCTTGTCGGCATCGGCCGCCCGCACGGTCACCACGGTTTCCTTGTCTTCTTCCTTCTTGTCCTGGGCCGTGGCGGGAAGCGCGAGGGCACCAAGGACGGCGAGCGCGCAAAGCAGACGGCGCCAGCCGAAAACAGGACTCGAATCGATACGCGAAGCGATAGTCATGGGATTTCCTAATGAGAGGGTTGCAAAGGCGATTCGGTCACGCGGACGCGACCGAATCCAGGGTGCACAAACCCTAACAAAAGGGGGAGGCCGGGCAAACGCGTTTTCGATTTTTGTCCCGCCGCCGGCGACGTCTTTCAGGTGATGGGAGGGGCGCCGAAATGGGTGGCGTGGCTGGCGTAGCGGGCGGCGTCCGTCAGCATGGCGTCGAGCGCGGCGCTGAGCGGGGCAGCAGTCCAGGTGCCGGAGAACACGGCTTTGTCGCCGATGCGGCTTTCGAGCACGAACGACGGACGCTGCGACAATTGGTGGGCGAAGAAACGTGCGGTGGAGGCGGCGACACGATCATGCACGGCGGACGATTCCGCGGCCGCGCGCAGGGCGACCGGATCAAAGGATGCGGCCGCGGCGGCAACCTCGATCGCCGTATCCAGATTTCCGATGCGGCGGCCATCGAGCACCGCCGCGCGGGTGAGGGCGAGGCGGATGCGGTCGTCGGTGTCGTCGATGAAATCGCGTCCGGCTTCGGCCACCCAGTTGGGCGCTTCGTAGCGCCCGGCGCGGTCCGCTTCGAACCAGCCGGAGTTGAGTTTGACGGCGGACTGCACGTGTGTGCCGCTGCGATTGTAGAACCAGTCGCATTGCGCGGCGGAGACTGGAAAATCCTCCGGCAGCATCAACGCGATGCGCCACTGGAAGTCGACCCGGCCGGCGTAGCGTTGCTTGAGTTCCTGCCAGGCGGGCTCGGCCCAATGGCACCAGGAGGACAGAATTTCGAGGTAGTAGGTGACGGTGACCGGGGCGGACATGGGCATCGATTGTGAGGGAGCGGGCGGCGCGGTCAACGGGGACGCCGGGGACGACCGGCACACGGCGTGTATTTTCACGAGGGCGCAGTGTGAGGGGGGGGAATGAGAACGAGAACGATTACGAGAAAGAGAATGAAGAGGATAGGCGCTGTAGGGGCTTTGCTCGCAAAGCCCGGTTGCGGCGGAGTGGGGGCGGGCGGGTTGCGGCATTGCCACTCCACTGCTCGGCATTCGCAAGCGAACGCCCTACGTCGCGTGCGCCGTCCCGCGTAGGGTCGTCGCTCGTCGACGACCGGCTGCGGTGGAGTGGGGGCGGAGCGGGTTGGATAGAGGCAGACGGGGCCGAGCAGGAGCTCGGCGTTCCCAGGGAAGCATTTCGTAGTGCGGTGCTTCAGCCCGCACTTTCCGGGTTGTCCGAGGACGATTGCAGTGGGCATTGTGCGCTTGCGCCTCACGACGGAGCGCGGTCGGGTGGGCGAATGCAACCGGAGGAACGTCGTGCTTTTGAAGGAAAATGGACCGCGATCAGCGGGCGCCTCGGGGCGTCGGAGATCCCGTTGCCCGACACGGTTTTCACGTTGTCGGGGGAGCATTATGCGGTGGAGTCCGGCAACGGTCGCGACGAAGGCCGGTTGGTGTGGGGGACGCAGGCCGATCCGCAAACGCTTGATCTGGTGGGCACCGGCGGCACGCACGCCGGCAAGACGTTGCACGCGATCGTGCGGGTGCGCGGCGATGTGATGCAGCTGTGTTATGCGGTCGATGGCAGCGGGCGCCCGGGGGGCTTCGACGCCGGCAGTGGCGACGCGGTGGTGACGGTGCGCTACCGTCGCATCGCTGCGGCCGGTCAGTGAATGCGGTGCAACACGAGGGGGTTGCCGTCGGGATCGAGGAAGCGCGCAAAGTGGCACACACTGGTCGCCTCCGGCTCCATGGCGAATTTCACGCCGCGGGCCTTGAGGTGGGCGACCATGGCCTCGAAGTCAGGCGTTTCCAACGCGACGGCTCCGCCTGGGGCGCCGGGCGTCGTGTTGGCCATGTCGGTGGCGAGGGCGAGCGCCGGGTCGGGATCGTCGGCGTCGAAACTGAACTCGACCCACGCCTTTTCCCAGCGCGCCACTTCCACCAGCCCGAGCACGTCGCGGTAGAACGCGCAGGCGCGATCCATGTCGCTGACCGGATAGACGAAAAACGGAAACGCGTTGAATTTCGGCGGCATGGGGAAGGGGGGCAGTGAAAGGGAGGAGTGAGAGTGAAAGGGAGTGAGGGGAGAGGTGCGGGGAAGAAATGTTTTCGCTAAACCCTTTTCACTTTCACTCACTCCGCTTCACTTCCCACTTTGCACTCATGGCCGCCGAACACAACTACACCGAAGCATCGATCAAAACCCTGTCCGCCCTGGAGCACATCCGGCTGCGCCCGGGCATGTATATCGGTCGGCTCGGCAATGGCGCGCACGCGGAGGACGGCATTTACGTGCTGCTCAAGGAGACGATCGACAACTGCATCGACGAATTCACCATGGGGTTCGGCAAACGCATCGAGGTGCACCTGGCGGAACGCACGGTGTGCGTGCGCGACTTCGGCCGCGGCATTCCGTTGGGCAAGCTGATCGACTGCGTGTCGATCATCAACACCGGCGCAAAATACGACTCCAACACCTTCCAGAAATCGGTCGGCCTCAACGGCGTCGGCCAGAAGGCGGTCAACGCCCTCTCGGTTTCGTATCGCGCGCAGTCGGTGCGCGAAGGGCAGTGCAAGTTGGTCGAGTTTGAACGCGGCAAACTCGCCAAGGAGCACAAGGTGCAGAAGAGCGAGGAGCGCAATGGCACCTACATCGAGTTCACGCCCGACGAGGAGTTGTTCGGCAAGAACTTCGCCTTCCGCCGCGAGTTCATCGAGGAGTTGTTGTGGAATTACGCGTATCTCAACCGCGGCCTCACGCTCAGCTTCAACGGCAAGAGCTACAAATCGGAAGGCGGCCTCAAGGATCTGCTGACCAAGAAACTCACCGGCGAAACGCTCTATCCGATCGCGCATCTCGAAGGGGAAGACATCGAAATCGCGCTCACTCACGGCGGCCACTACGGCGAGGAGTATTATTCGTTCGTCAATGGCCAGCACACCACCATGGGCGGCACGCATCTGGCGGCGTTTCGCGAAGGCCTTGTCGGCACGGTGCGCAATTTTTACGGCAAACAATACGACGCGGCCGACATCCGCCAGTCGATCGTCGCCGCCGTCGCGGTGCGGGTGCAGGAACCGATTTTCGAATCGCAGACCAAGACCAAACTCGGCTCGACCGATCTTGGTCCGAAGGGCCCGACCATCCGCCAGTTTGTCACCAGTTTCATCCAGCAGCACCTCGACAACTGGCTGCACCGTAATGCCGAGGCGGCCGAGACGCTGCGCAAAAAAATTGAAGCCAGTGAACGCGAGCGCAAGGAGCTGAGCGGCATCCGCAATCTCGCCAAGGAGCGCGCCAAGAAGGCGAACCTGCACAACAAAAAACTGCGCGACTGCCGGGTGCATCTCGACACCAAGGACAAGCGCGCCGAGGACAGCACGTTGTTCATCGTGGAGGGCGACAGCGCCGCCGGTTCGCTCACCGCCTGTCGCGACGTGCAGA
>CBINJL010000163.1:0-6738 GCA_966250925.1 uncultured Opitutus sp.
GAAAAGGATTTGCCGCTGCCGCCACGCATGAATGGCCGGATAGTGATCCGGCGGCAAGATCCGCGCGACGCGGGCGTCGCAGTCTCCACGCGAGTGAAGTCGAACGGAGGGAAATAACTCACGCAGCCGGTCGATGCTGGCTGTTGAGAGCGTCCCGTCGTCGATGAGATTCGGCTCAAGGGGGCCATCGGCATGACGTTGTAGCGTCCAGGCACAGAAGGCGGTTTGATACCAATGGGAGGCGCCGGTCATGAACCACACGGATAACTTAGGCCCGGCAGGCATGAGTGGCACCGTCAGGTCATGCCAAGCGGCCGATTCCATATCACGCCGCCACTTTTCAGTGAACAGATAGTCGCGGAGTCCCCAGCGTAGCAGTCGTTGCCATTCCTCGCGCGGTCTTCGATAGACGGCGGTCTTCAACGCACTGAGTTGGGGACGAAATCTCTTCACGGTTGAGACGTTGGGATAATCGTGAAGGCGTCGAGCTGCGTATCCGAAGCGGTGAAAAGGTAGTCGCAGTCATCGGCGGTTGCCGGAGTCCAGACTTGGGCAGGGAATGTGTCCAGGGGACGCAGTGCCGGCAGCGCGTTGGTGCAGGATTTGTTCACGGCATAGATTTGATAGCCATGTGTTTTCAACAACGCGGTCAACCGCGCCAGGCGGTGCTGATAAACCTCGAAATCCGCCTTGGCGTCGGCCGAAAGCACTTCGCAGAGGATGGGCGGACGGTGGCGGGTGAGCAGTTGAGATGCGCCGGAAAGCACTTCGAGCTCGGCGCCTTCGACGTCGATTTTGACAAAGCCGACGGACGTCATGGCGCATGCATCGAGGATATTGTCGACCGTCGCTGTGGTTATCCAGGTCGTGCGCCGGGAGGAAGCGGGGCGGAGGTCAGCCCGAAGGGTGGCCGTCTGGTCGGTGGCGGAATTGTCAGCGACAAACAAAGACTGCAGTCCTGTCTGTGCGGCCGCTCCGACTGGAAGGAGTGTTACGTTAGACAGGCGATTCAATTGCATGATCGTATCGACAAAGGCGATACATTGCGGATTGGGTTCCAAGCCCAGATAGGGCGCGGCACTTTCGCAGGCAAGGTAGTCGGCCAGCGTCTGCCCGGTGTTCACGCCGATGTCGATAAACGTGCCCGTTTGCTGCCGCAGAAAGTGTGCAATGATCGCCTGTTTCCATGATGGTCGCCAATGGATCCAGCCCAAGGCGGAGGGCGAATATGTTGGGACGCGGAGGATGCGTCGACCGACACGAACATGCGCACTCGGGGAGAATCGCTGAAGCAAACGAAATGGCAGCCTACGGGAAAGAAACGTCCTCATATTCATCCGGGGAAAATGCGGGACCGACCCTCGATTTGCCCGCAGGCACCGTGCCAGCGGATGGACGCCGCGGGGCTTTGCCATGCCTTCATGACGAACCACGCCTTGAGCTGCCGGAGGCGCACGGTCCAGCGTGCGATCGCCGGCCACGGGCGGATGTCGTGTAGGGCCAGAACGCACACAAAATCACGAAACGATGCTCGGGCGATCCGACGCTGGTAGTCGAGAGTCAGGCGACGGGGCGGAATCAGGTGCGTCAGGCTAAGGGTGGGTTCGTAGGCGAGCGTCCACCCGTCGCCGAGCAAGGTAAGGTTGATGTCATTGTCTTCGCCGGATGTCAGCGCGGTGCCGGTGCGGCCGAAACGCTGACGAATCGGGTCGGTCTTGACCCTTTCGACCCAGCGCAACAGAGCGTCGCGACGAACGGCCAGACCAGCACCAATGGGAGCGGAATCGGGATAATGCCGAGGTTGACCGGAGGCCTCCCAGCGCGCTTCAAGGGGGTGGTTGCCGAGATCCCGGCAGCCCAGCGGGGCCAGGCCGGGGCGATACCAAGCGGGCGGCGGTGTATCGTATTCGGGCAGGGATTTGCCGCCGGCGGCGCCGAGACGATCATTAGCCGCGAACAGACGCCGAACATTTTCCAGATAGTCCGGCGCGAGAATGTTGTCGTCATCAACCCAGACCAGAACTTCTCCTGACGCGGTATCCACGCCGGTGATACGCGCGTGAGTGAGGCCGAGGGTGGGAGCCGGCACCACGCGACCTCGCGGATGCCAGTCCACCAGCGAAGGTGGCAGCGCGGGCGCGCTGCAGTTGTCGATGAGCAGCAGTTCCCATTCGGCTCGGGGCAGTGATTGGAGGCGCAATGCATCCAAAGTCCGGTGCAGGTAATCCGACCGGGGGTTGTGTGTGGGAATCAGGACGCTGAGGGTCATGCGTTGCTTCGCGTGCGGCGGATACGGATCGCCTTTTCGTAAGCTGCGATTTGCTGGGGAAGAATGGCGTCGTGACTGTAGGCGGAAAGCACCCGGGCCCGGGCTTTCGCGCCGACCGCGACAAATTGCTCCGACAGGGAAAGCACCTCGTTAATTTTGGCGGCGAGCGTGGCGGGCTGTCGCGGTTGAATGAGAAAGCCATCAACGCCGTCCGTGATCATGTCGCTCATGCCGCCGGCGGCACTGCCGATCACCACCCGGCCCGCCGCCATGGCTTCGAGGCAGGTGTAAGGAAAGTTTTCCCAGCGGCTGGGCAGGACGACGAGTCCGCAGTTGGCCAATTCAGCAATCGCCGCGTGGCGTGGCAATGGACCGGTGAAGGTGTAACGACCGTTTGCCAGCGGCAGTCGTCGGGCGGCCCAGGCATCCATGCGCAGTTTAGGCGAGGGCGATGGGAAAGGGGCGCCGACGAACCGGGCGGAGACCGTGCGAGCCTGCTTTTCGAGCAGCGACAATGCTTCGATGAGATCCGAGACCCCTTTGCGCATTTCTAGGCGGCCGAGGTAAAGCAGCGGAGACTGCCGTGCGGCGGGTGGCAATGCCAGCAGTGAGGAGGAGGGTGAGAATGGATTTGGCAACACACCGACGCCGTCGGAGCGCGCACCCCACTCAATCTCGCACAACCGGATCAGGTCACGTGACGGACTGACCACGGCGTCGGCGTCGCGATACAGGGAGGACTCCGTCGCATTGCGCCGATGGAGCACCGAGAGATTTTCCTCCGGCCAGGCAAATCGACCGCGTCGCAAGCCGCCCAGAAAGAAGCGAAGTTTTTGTGCGCGTGTTAATGGTGATGCATTCAGCCGATGGGTGAGAAAGCTCGGCGTGTGTAGTTTCACCAGCAGCGGCAGGTCGGGAACGACTTGCTTTACGGCCCGGCCATCGGCGTGAATTTCCGCGCATTCCGCGACATCGAACGGGCTCGTGCGATGCCTCTCCAGAAATACCGGCAACAGACGTTCAGCGAACGATTCCTTGTCCGTTCCTGCGATGACGTGAACCTGGGCTCCGCCATCCAGTATTTCGCGGCGGGTGGTCGCACCGGCGCAAAAGACTTCCACGTCATGGCCTCCACGCCCCAACATAAAGGCGACTTCCTGCATGTAGGACGCTATACCGCCGACGGCAGTATCGGGCGGAAATTCGAAACTGATGAGGGCGATTCTCACGGCGTCAGACAGCGCCAAGCGCGGTTTCGATCACTTTGCGCGCGCAGACTTCGGGGCCCATCAGGCGGTCGAAGGCGCTCTGGATGCGCGGGCGGGCGAGTATGGTGTCACCCTGCGTGACACGTTTCAGCAGGGGGGCGATTTCGCGCCAGTCCCCGGCACCGCCGGTGAACTCGGTTTCCAAATCGCGAAAATCGAACCACGATTCGAAAATGAATGGATCGCTCAGCACCTTCAACCCGAGCAGCCAGGCGAGGGTGACGATGTTCCGGCAACCCCAATGGAATCCGGTGGCGAAGACGCCCAGGCGGGACGCCGCGAGCATTTGCTCGTAGCTGCCGGAGACGCCGCCTCCGGCAATCCGCGGGAGATCAGTCTTGGTCGGATGACGGGCAGGGTTGCCTTCATGTTCGCTCGCCGGGCTGTAGTGAAGTTCGCTGCGGATGTCGTAGTCTCCGGCCAGCTGTGCGAGTTGCTGATGGAGCGCCATGCGATGACGGGGCCAACCCCACAACGTATCCTTGAGCACCACGTCATGCGCGGGGGGGGTATTGCGCAGCGTCATGAGCTGAGTCCATCGTCGCTCAAAACGTTCGTGCTGAATACGCCAGTCGATCCAAGGCGTCCGCAGGCGCGATAGTCGATGACGCAGGCCGATCCAGCGACGACGCCAACCGCCAACCGGTGTCGTCCATTCCATGTTGGGGCCGATCGGGGCAAGCGGTCGGGCTTTGGCAAGATGCGGATGATAACGCTGCTGCAATTCGGAATAGGTCCGGCGATACCAGGCCAGTTCATCCTCGTCTTGCCAGGCGTAGCCCAGATTGAACGGCGCCCCGTCGAAAAAGGCCCGACGGTAGGTGCAGGAGAGATACAGATCGCACCATTGAATGAGGCGCGAAGTCTGGAAAATCGAGTCCTCGCCATCGAGCACAAGCAGACGATTGAGGTGACCTGAACTCACCCGCAGGGCGACGGTGCGACGATGCACATGGTCCCGGATGGGGGCGGGCAACAGACCACCCTCGGCGACATGATTGGGCAACTCGCGAAAACGGATTTCGCCGAGACGCGCCAACCTCATGAACCCGAACTTCACGTAGTGCAGTGAATGCTCGTGCGGATTGGCGAACCAAGTGACCTGGGGACAGCTCATCAGCGAACGAAGGGATTGCTCGTATCAACGGGCGTGCGGGAACCGACGGACAGGGGACGGTATTGCCGGGAAGTCAGGACCAAGGATGACACCGTTGGCGATGTTGTGGGCGTCAACCGGACAGCGGGCGGGAGAGCTCGCGACCGAAGCGTCGATGAAAAAACGAACGGCCGGGGCGGCCCAGAATCGGGCGATGCCAGGCGATGGAATAGCACGAAAGTTCGAGATGCGTGCCGCAAGTTATCAGACCGAGTCGCCACCAGTTGTTCAAATGGCTCACCGCGGCGACCCACGGCAGCCCGGCGTTGCGGGCGCTTTTGAAATTGTTGAAAATCAAGCTTCGCATGCCCCGCAGTCGTAGCGCCGTGCGGGCGACATCGTCGGTCAGATATCCGGCTGCAAGCGCGCTGCGGAACATGGTCGTCAACGTGTGCAGAATATCGCCGCGGGCATGGGATCGGGATTGATTGGTTGGGGAGCTCATCTGCGCGCCCGAGGGATCACAGCGCCAATAATGATCAACGCGGTCACGCTTTGCCGGGATCATGCCGGCGAGCAGGGCACGGGTATGGAATTCCCAGTCCTGCGCCTTTTGAATTCCTTCATCCCAGCGCAGATCGTTTGCCTCCAGAAAAGATCGGCGCCAAAGCGGGCCGGCGGTTTGCCACGGATCGGAAGCAGTCCCGAGGAAACATTCCAAATCAGTCGCAGGCAGACTCCAATTCCCCCAGGATTTCTCCGCCATGTCACCGGGGGTGCGGTGAAAATACTCGCAACGCCCGATTACGGCCGAAGCGTTGGGATGCGCATCGAATGCGGCCCGGCGGTCGGCAATGCATTCCGGAACCAGGAGATCGTCGGAATCAAGAAACAGCACGAATAGGCCTGTGCTCCGCGCGTAGCCCTTGTTTCTCGCCGTGTTGGCGTTGCCGTGAGGCTCTGCCAATACCTGCAATCGTCGCCCGTGTCGCGGAGGGACGCAGGGCGCCAGGTCCTCCTTGCGAAGCACGGGCTCGGACTTGTTGTCGATCACGATGACTTCGATCTGCGGGTAGCTCTGGTTCCATGCCGATTGCAGGGTTTCCCTGAGCAGCTCGTGCCGGTTTTGCACCGGAATCACAATGGAAACGAGTTCGTTCATGTCGCCCGGGCGCGACCGAAGTGGGCGGCCAGTTCACGATCTCCCTGCCGACGCTGATTCCGGCAGCTTGCTTCGACCATGCGGGCGAGACGACTGCGGTTGGTCGCGATTTTCTCAATCTGTTGGGGCGCATCCTGATCGAGTCGAACGATCAGCTCCTCCCAGCGAAGTGTGGCGTAAAGTGAGACGATCTTGCCGGTGGCATCCGGGACGAGTGCCACGGGCAACGCACCGTTCATGGCGCCGAATAGAAGGCAGTGGAGCCGGTTGCTTGCGACCACCGGGTGACGGCGGTAAAAACTCTGATAGGTTTCCGCAGAGAGGGGATGGTCATGGAGTGATGTTTGCGGAAAGACCTGGTGCAGCGTGGTGGAAAATGCGGCGTCCTCTGCAACTTGGTGAAAAAAACACACTGTGCCGAAACGCCTGGCCAGCGCGTCCAAGGGAGAGCCCAAGACGGAGCTGCTCAGCTCTCCAGGATGGTCCGGACCGCTGCGGCGGAGCGATATCGCGACGCTGGGGACGGAATGGTCTTCGCTCACATGATAGGGATCGAAAAACGCCCAGTCTGGAAAATACCCCGCCTGCTTCAGGCCGCGGGCCCTGAGACTGGCCAATGATTCGGAATCGCGGACACCGATCCAAGCATGATTGTCGAAGCGGGCGTCGTCAGGGCGACGTTGATGGTCTTCTGTCCGGCCGTGACACCGTTGATGACGCCGCGCAGCGTCTTGCTCGGTGCGTCCCAAACCATCGCGAAGTGGAACCAGCCCGTTTCCTTGACCGAGTCTTGGGGCACCTTGAACGTCGTGTCGGCGCTGCCGTTGTTGTAAACTTGGACGTTCGGGTAGGGGCCGTCGCCGAAGTCGATGCCGAACGCGCCCTCGCGCGGGTTTGCGGAGCCGTACTGGTAGAGATGGTGCTCGTTCCGCCACGACTTGGG
>CBINJL010000164.1:0-6731 GCA_966250925.1 uncultured Opitutus sp.
CATTCCTCTCAATGACGCCGCATGCCGTCTGCTGGTAACGACATTTCCGCGTTTATTTCCCGGGTGCGCCTGGTGGGGCGCGCGAGCGGCGGGACGGTGAAAACGTTGCCCGGATTCAAGAAGGGCCGCCATGCCCTGCCCGATGCGGTCAACCCGGCCACGCGGGCGTTTTTTGCCCGGCTGTGCGAGCCGATGCTGCGCGAGGAGGCGGAAGGGTGGTTTCAGCGGGCGCGCATGCAGTTGCAGACCAAGCGCAAGGATCTCGCGCTCGAGGTGACCGGGGCGTTGGCGGTGTTGTCGGGCCGCGAGTTTACCTTCGAGATCGCCTACGATCTGGACGAGGCCGATCCGACGGCGTTTGTCGGTTCGCGCACGCTGCATCAAGTCGCGGCGGCGCGGCTGGGCGAAGCGGAGTTCGAAACGCTGTTTGCCGGGCAGTTCGACGAGATCGCCTTCGATCTCAAAAAAGGCGTGCAGGTCGAGGCGGTGATCGACGCGGTCGAGGATCTGGACGATCCGGCGATCCTGCGGGTCGATTATCCGTCGGACTGCCGCGACTGCACGCTGACCGTGCCCGGCGTCGAAGCGGAAGTCGTCTGCGACGGCGGTGCATTGACGATGCGGTTTCCGCGGCAGGGCGGCCCGATGGAACTGGTCGAAGCGTTTCTGGCCGTGCGCCACGCCTTCTCCCTCAGCCGCCGCCGTGTGCTGGCGGGGTTGTTGTGAGAAAAACGGGTTCAGCCCGTGCGAGCCAAGTGACGGGATGAGGCGGCATTGGCGCTGGCGGAAATGAGTTGATCGGCCGCGGCGGCGAAACTGGCGGGCAACGCGCCGGACCTGGCGGCGTTTTCCTCCACCTCGATGAAGCTCGGTTCGAGGCCGAGAAACCGCAGGGTGTGGTCGAGTTGCGGACGCAGGAAGTTGAGACTTTGGAGTTTGGCGCCGGAGAGAAAGGCCGGGTTGCCGGCAGAAATCACCACGATGACGGGTTTGGGCGCCAGCAGGGCGCGGTAGGTTTCGGTGCCGTCCGCGGTGCGGCGAATTTCGAAGGTGCGGTCGAAGCGCACGATTTGTTCGATCCAGCTCTTCAGCGGAGCAGGCAGACCGAAATTGTAGAGTGGGGCGCCGATGATCAGCGCATCGGCTGCTTCGATTTCGGCGATCAGGGTTTCACTGAGTGCGAGGCTGGTTTGGTGTGCGGACGTCTGGGCGGCGAGCGGCGTGTAAGCCGCGGCGATCCATGATTCGTTGATGGCGGCGGGGGGATGGGAGCCGACATCGCGGATGGTGATGTGGCCGTCGGGGTGTTGTTGCTGCCAGGCAGCGGCGAGGCGGGCAGTGATCAGGCGGGTGGCGGAACGATTCAGGCGGGCGCTGGAATCAATGAGGAGCAGGTTTGGATTCATCGCCGCCAGCGTAGCGGAAAACGAGGCGGGGTGCTTCGTCCCAAGAATGTGAGCGACTCACGAAAAAGTGAGTGCGGACCGTCTGCCGTTCAGGGTTTGGCCGGGTCGGTTTCGCGCAGGTAGCGGCGACCCCAGTCTTCGAGGCCATCCATGATCGCGGCCAAGCCGTGCCCGCATTCGCTGAGTTGGTATTCCACCCGGGCGGGCACTTCCGGATAAACCGTGCGCACGATCACGCCGTCGGCTTCCAGTTGGCGGAGTTGCACGGTGAGCGCCTGGGCCGTGACGCCGGCGAGCCGGTCCTGAATCTCACCGAAGCGGGCCGGACCGGAACTGAGCACAAACAGGATCGACGGTTTCCAGCGGCCGCGAATCACATCGAGCGCAGCGCGCACCGGACAGGCGCGGCGCAGCGGATCAAGCGGCTGGGTGTAGGCGGCGAGATGCGGTTTGGTCACGGGTTGCGGTGAGTTTACCGGCGTAGTTCGTAGATGGCGTAGCCGGCGAGGAGATTGGGGCGCAGGCGGCTGGGGGTTTTCCAGTCGCCGCGCAGGTGGACGTGGCGGGAAATGTGGTAGCCCTGCCGCTGGCAGAAGTCCTCGAAGTCGGCGATCGTCAGCGGATTGGCCGGGCGGCTTTCGCTCCAGTCGGTCAGGTAGACGGCGTTGCGCGGTTTGCGGCCGCGCACGAGGTTGTCGAAGCGGTTTTTCCAATACCCGAAATTGGCGAATCCGACGGTGAGGCTGCGACCGACGCGCAGGGCCTCGGCGATGACGCGGGCGGGTTCGTCGACCTCCTCCAGCGTGCGTGAGCAGATGACGTGATCGAAGTAGCCGTCGTCAAACGAGGCCATGAAGGTCATCATGTCGCCCTGATAGGCGGACAGGCCGCGTTTCACGCAGGCGGAAATCTTGTCGAGATCGAGGTCGACGCCGATGCCGCGGGTCGACTTCTGCTGGGCGAGTTCCTGCAACAGCACGCCGCGTCCGCAGCCGAGATCGAGCACGCAGGAGGACGGCGTCACCCAATCGGTGATGATCTGCAGATCGACGGTGCGTTTGCTGGTTTTGAGCGACATGGCGGCGTCAACGGCGCGGAAAAAGGAAAACCACGAAAACCACGAAACACACGAAAAGGGAGCTTGTATTCAAAATATGGATTCGCGGGTGGGCGGAGTTTTTCGTGTGGTTCGTGTATTTCGTGGTTAATTACTTTCGTCCTCAACTTGCGAGGAAGTCGCGGACGAGGTCGTAAAGTTGCGGTGATTCGAGCAGGAACGAATCGTGGCCGAGGTCGGTGGAGAGTTCGGCGTAGCTGGCACGTTTGCCGGCGCGCAGCAGGGCGGTGACGATGGCGCGGTTTTGTTCGGGCGGGAACAGCCAGTCGCTGGTGAATCCGACCACGAGCGTCGCCGCCTCCACCGCCGCGAAGGCCGTTTCGAGCGAACCGGTGCCGGCGGCGAGATCGAAGTCGTCGAGCGCGCGGGTGATGTAGAGATACGAGTTGGCGTCGAAGCGGTTGATGAAGCTCTGGCCCTGATAACGCAGATAACTCTCCACCTCGAACTTGGCGTCGAAGGCGTGCGATCCTGCACCGCCGCCGCCACCGGTCGAGTTGGCGGGCAGGGCGGCGGTGTCGGCGCGGCGGGTGCGTTCGGCCACGGTGCGCCGACCGAACTTGCGCGCCATGGAGGCGTCGCTGAGGTAGGTGATGTGCGCCATCATGCGGGCGATGGCCAGCCCCACCCGGGGGCCGCCGCCGACCGGATAGTTGCCGCCGGCCCAGTCGGGGTCCTGCAGAATGGCCTGCCGACCGACCTCGTTGAAGGCGATCGCTTGGGCGCTTTCGCGGGCGGTCGTGGCCATGGCGATCAGCTTGCGCACGAAGCTCGGGAAACAGACGCCCCATTCGAGCACCTGCATGCCGCCCATTGAGCCGCCGATCACGGCGTGGAGTTGCCGAACACCGATGCCGCGCAGCCAGCGTTCCTGGGCGCGCACCATGTCGCGGATCGTCACCAACGGAAAATCGATGCCATACGGCCGGTCGCGGGCGGGATCGATCGACAGCGGGCCGGTCGAGCCCTGGCAGCCGCCGAGGACGTTGCTGCAGAGGACGAAGTAGTGATTGGTGTCGAGTGCCTTGCCCGGGCCGATGATGTTGTTCCACCAGCCCGGCTTGCGGTCCGAGAGATGATGGATGCCGGCGCAGTGGTGATCGCCGGAGAGCGCGTGACAGACGAGGATGGCGTTGTCGCCGGCGCTGTTGAGTCGGCCATAGGTCTCGTAGCGCAAGGTGAAGCCCGGCAACGTGCGGCCGTTTTCAAAGGTAAACGGCTCATTCGAAACGAAGTCCTGCGGCGCGACGATGCCCACCTCGCCGGGTTCGGCGTGGGTGGCGTCGAGCACATCAAGGTCGGCATCGTTCATGGCTGGCGGAGTCGAAGCGGAAGCGGAGCGGACAAAAACGGAAAGCGGCGATTGCGGTGACACCCGGGCGCCGACGCAAGTCCGCAGGCGTTTTGTCTCGCCGCCTCGAACGAAACGAAAAACGGTTGCCGGTTCATGGGCGTCAATCCCTGCGGGGAACTGTCGGACCGGGGGCATCACCCCCACGAAACCACTACCCTAGTGAAACGCGCCCTTGACAGCGGCGGGTGGGTCCGGCACTTCAGTCGGCCCTTTTAACCATTTACAACGATGCAACCGACTTTCCGCCCTCACCGCAAAAAGCGCGTCCGCAAGATCGGCTTTCGTGCCCGCATGGCCACCCGCGGTGGTCGCGCGGTCATCAACGCCCGCCGTCGCAAAGGCCGCAAGCGCCTGACCGTCGCCTGAGCCTGCGCTCGCCCGGCGACTCGCTTAACTGCCGGAGCACCATGCGCTTCCGAGCCGAATCGCACCTGCGTCGGCCGGGAGATTTCGCCCGGGTGCGAACCCAAGGCCGCCGCTATCATTGCGGCGGTTTTGTTTTGTGGGCTGATCGCCAGCCGGTTCCGGTGTCGTCAGATGGGGCCGTGGAGCCTTCCGGTCCGCGGGCCGGATTTGTCGCCTCCCGCGCCGCGGTGGGCAATGCTGTGGCCCGCAATCGCGCCAAACGTCGCCTGCGCGAACTTTTTCGTCAGCACCAGGCGCGGATTCCGGCCGACGCCGATCTGGTTTTCCAGGCCCGGCGGTCGCTCAATCAGCTTGAGTCCGCCGAGATCGAGCGGTCTTTCTTAAAAGCCTGCGCCGTTTTGTTTCCCGCTCCCACGTCTTGAATTCCTCGTCCCGAGCTTCGTCCTTCCTGTCCGCCCTGGCTGCGTTGCCGGCGCGGGGACTGCTCGGACTCATCCGGCTCTATCAACTGACGCTTTCGCCGGTGTTGCCGCTGGTGCTGGGGCCACAGTGCGGCTGCCGCTTTCATCCCACCTGTTCGCATTACGCGGCCGAGGCGGTGCGCACCCATGGCGTGTTGCGCGGAGCCGGCCTGGCGGGGTGGCGGCTGTTGCGGTGCAATCCCTGGGGGCCGAGCGGCCTCGATCCGGTGCCGCCGCGCGCGTTTCGCCGGCGCGCGCGTCCGGTTTCCCGCCCCGTGTGTGCGCGGGTGATTTCCGTCCGTTAATCGTTTCCCGGCGTCCGTTTTCCGTTTTTTCAAACCTCTTTCTGCATGGATAAAAAGAATACCGTCATTGGCGTCCTGCTGCTTGTCGCGGCGTTTGCCACCTTGATCCTTGGGCGCCGTTTCGCGCCGCCGGCCCCGCCGGCGCCTGAAATCGCGCCCGCCCAGGCGCCCATGCCGACGGCCGGCAACCAGGCTACGCCGCAGAATCCGACGACGGTGACGACGCCGGCGGATGCGGAATTTGCCGCGCTGGCTACCGCCAATGCCGACGAAGTCATCACCACGCTCGAAAACGATTTCGTGCGCATCGACTTCACCAATTTCGGCGGCGCCATCGGCGACGTCGCCTTCAAGCACTATCCGGCGACGCTGGATCATGAGCTGCCGTTTCTTTTCAACCAGCCGCGGGTCGAGCCGATTCTCGCCATCACCCACGTGCCCGGCCTCGGTTCGAAGACCGCCTTCGCGTTGGTGAGCGCGACCGGTGAGGAAGTGGTTTACCGTGCGGTGCTGGAAGGCCGGCTCGAAGTCACCCGCCGCTACACGCTCGGCACGGAGACGGAAGGTTCCGATCCGTATCTCGTGCGCCACACCACCACGTTGCGCGACCTCTCGGGCAGCGGGGCGCCGCGCACCGTGGCCGGACTCAATCTCGGCACGTCGTCGCTGGTTTCGCCCAACGACTACGGCCAATACCTCAACGTCATGGCGTGGAACGGTGACGACGAAACCTTCACCAAACCGGGCGAGCTCGAAGGCGGTGGTTTTCTCTCTTGGATCGGCATGAAGGACGGCGCGCCGAAGTCGTCGCTGACCAAGGATGGCACGGTCGTCTGGGCCGCGGTGAACAACCAGTTTTTTGCCAGCGTTTATACCGGCTCCGAGGCCGGTTTCAGCACCACCACCCGCCGCGTCGAACTGCCGCCGTTTCCGGGCAGCTCGCGGCCCAACAAGGGCCTGACCGGCGAAGTCAGTTACGCGTTGCCTGCCATCGAAGCCGGTGGCGAAGCGGTCCTGGCGGGCGATCTCTATGTCGGCCCGAAGGAGTATCAACGCCTGCGCGAGTTCGACCAGAAGCAGTCCGAGGTGATGCAGTTCGCGCCTTACTTCTTCTCCAAGATTTTCCTGTCCGGCATCGTCGCGCCCACGCTGAACCTCACCATGGTCACGATGCACGACTGGACGGGCAACTGGGGCGTGGCGATCATCCTCATGACGCTGCTGCTCAAGATCGTGACGCTGCCCTTCACCCTGGCCGCCTCCCGCTCGGCCAAGAAGATGGGCAAGCTCCAGCCGCTGATGAAGGAGGTGCGCGAGAAGTATAAGGACAACCCGCAGAAGCTCAACGAAGCGACCCTGCGCATCTTCAAGGAAAACAAGGTCAACCCGATGGGCGGCTGTCTGCCGATCTTCATCACCATGCCGCTCTTCATCGCCTTCTTCGCGATGCTGCAGAGCACGGCCGAGCTGCGTTTCCAGGACTTCCTCTGGGTGGCTGACCTTTCGGCGCCGGACACGGTGTTTCGCATCTTCGGTCTCCCGCTCAACATCATGCCGCTGCTGATGGGCGCGACCATGGTTTACCAAATGCGCCTGACGCCGACGCCCACCACGGACAACGCCCAGGCTGCGGTAATGAAGTTCATGCCGATCGTCTTCACGTTGATCTGCTACAACTTCGCCGCCGCGCTCGCTCTCTATTCCACCGTCAACGGCGTGTTC
>CBINJL010000165.1:0-6710 GCA_966250925.1 uncultured Opitutus sp.
GATGAATCAATGGCCGCAGTTCGCAGGGCGCCTTGATCGGCTTTGGCAGTTTGGCGAGGCGCGAGTAGGCGGCCATGAAGCGACTGAGGCCGTCGGCGCGCGCAGAAATGATGTCGAGCCCCGACTTTAAGTCGTCCTCCCAGTCGTCGGCCCGCTGCTCGCGTTTGAGCATGGAGCCGAGGCTGCCGGCGATGGACTTGATCGGCGCGAGCGAATTGTTGAGCTCGTGACCGAGCACCCGCACCAGTCGCTGCCAGGCTTTCAATTCCTCCTCGCGCAACGCTTCGCTGAGATCGGCCACGACCACGAGTTCGTGCGGCAGACCGTTTTCGCGAAACTGGGTGCGGCGCATCCCCCAGCGTCCGGTGCCGCCGGGAAACTCCGTGCGTTGCAGCACGCCTGTAGCCGGTCCGTGAATACACTCGGCCAGACCGATGTCGTCGGCGGAGCGACCGAGGATGCGTTCCGCCGGCGAGGCGAGCAATTCCTGGCCGGCGCGATTGACCAGCCGCAACACGCCGTCGCTGTCGAAGGCGAAGATGGCGACGTCGATTTCCTCCATCACGGTGCGGAGCAGGGCGGTGGCTTCCATCGCGCCGAGACGTTGCGCACGCAGAATCGCGCCGAGGGAATTGATTTCCGACATGACGTCGCCCATCGGATTCTCCCGATTGGCCCCGCGCGCGCGAATCGAGAAATCCCCCTCGCGCAACGCCGACAACAGATTGGCCATCGTCTGCAGCGAACGCACCACGCGGTTCTGAATCGAAAAGGCGAATCCCAGCCAGAACCCGAGAATCAGCAGCGACAGCGTCCACTGCACCTTGGGCGCCTGATCGCCCGCCAGCCACAGGTGATGCATCGCCACGGCCACCGCCGGCGCGCCGGCCAGCAGGACACCGATCAGCACATGCTGATCATGAGTGAGGCGGCGTTTCTGGCGGGGCATGGATCAGAACAGGGCCACAAAACTCAGAGCGTTGTCACGCCAAACTCGCCAACAATACACGAAACAACGGCCGGTGCGATGTCGTGAGTCCGCGCATGTTCACAGCCCGTATTTTTCCAGTCGGCGATAAAAGGCACTGCGGGAAAGTCCGAGTTCCTCCGCTGCTCGACGCGCGTTGCCGTCGCAGCGCGCGAGCGTCTTCTTGATGAGGTAGGCTTCGACTTCTTCGATGCTCATGTCCTCGATCTGCGGCGTGGTGTTGCCGGCATTAAGGCCGAGGTCCTGGGCGCGGATGACCTTACCCTGTGCCATCAGGCAACCCCGTTCGACGGCGTGGTCGAGTTCGCGCACGTTGCCCGGCCAGGAGTAACTGCGCATCGCTTCGATGGCGGAGGTGTCGAATCCGGTGATGGCCTTGTTGTAGCGTTTGACGTGGTTCTTGAGGAAGAACTGGGCGAGCAATTCGATGTCTTCGCGACGTTCGCGCAAGGGCGGCAGATGCAGGTGAATCGTGTTGAGGCGAAACAGCAGGTCCTGGCGGAATTTGCCTTCGGCGACCTGTTGCGGCAGATCGGCATTGGTCGCGGAAATCAACCGCACGTTGGAGCGATGGGTGCGGGAGGAACCGACGCGTTCGAACTCGCCGGTTTCGAGCGTGCGCAAAATCTTCGCCTGCTGGGAAAGCGGAATGTTGCCGATCTCGTCCATGAACAGCGTGCCGCCGTCGGCGAGTTCGAAACGACCCGCCCGATCGGTCTTCGCATCGGTGAAGGCCCCGCGCACGTGGCCGAAGAGTTCACTTTCGAAAATGCCTTCGGGCAGGCCGCCCATGTTGACTGAGATGAAGGGGTCTTCGCGACGCACTGAAACCGCGTGCAGCGCGCGTGCGACGACACCTTTGCCGGTGCCGTTTTCGCCGGTGATGAGGATGTTCGCGTCGGAGGGCCCGACCCGCGCGATCACGTCGAGGACCGGCCGCATCGCAACCGATTCGGCGATGAGTGTCGGTCCGGAATCCTTGCCGCGCAGAATCTGATTTTCCTGTTCGAGCCGTCGGTAGGCGCGGACCGCGCTGCCGAGCTCGACCTGATTTTTGACGATGGCGAGCAGGCGCGGGTTGTCCCAGGGTTTGGTGATGAAATCCCGCGCGCCGCGCCGCATGGCCTCGACCGCGACTTCGACACTGGCCCACGCCGTCATGACCACGACAGGCAGGTTCGAATCGAGATTTTGCAACTTTTCCAGCAGGTCGAGTCCCTCTTCGCCCGACGTGGTATCGCGGGCGTAATTGAGATCGATCAGCACCATGGCGAAGTCGCGGGACTCGACTGCCCGCAGCACCGCCGCGGGTGATTTCACCGCTTCGATCTGATAGCCTTCGCCCTTGAGCAGAAGGCGCAGGGCTTCGAGCACGTCCGGTTGATCGTCGGCAATCAGGATGCGAGGGGCGGAAGCGGGCATGGCTTACAAAAACCGGAGGCGGCGAGCGGGTGTCAAGTGAGCGGAAGCGGCAGGGCGTGGATCAGCGGCGGCACACTTCGCGGCGAACCCGCGAATGACGAATAATCCACGACCCCGGCACACGACGTCCGTCGAGAACCGTCTGAGGCGCGGGAACGACACCGGTGGAGAACGCCGCGTCAACCGGCAGCAAGAGCGCCCGACGGCGCTGCGGTTCGAAACCGGAACGTTTGATCCGATAATCGTCCGTCAGCGTCAGCAGCACCAGACTGGTGACAAACAGACCGAACGGAATCGCATAGGCGGGAGCGGTGGCGGAAACGAATCCGAGGGATTCGGCGAACGCGACGCCAACAAGGCTGGCGACGGAAATGAAAACAAGGGAGGTGAGCAGTGACTTCATGACAAAGGGAAGGTTGTGCGACTACCTTTGCACCGCGCGTGCCAACGAAATTACAAATTCATTAGATGCCTAATACCAATGACTAGCAACGATTAGGTTTCTGCCGGCCCCTTGAATGCGATGGCGGCGACTTCGGTCGCGGGAAGCGCGAATCCCATTTTCGAAACATCCTGGCGACGTGAAGAAAAAGGGAGTGCGTGCGCACTGCTCCCGGCTCAGGTTGTCGGCATACCCCGCCATGAGTGAACCCCGCCATCTTCTCGCGCTGGACCAGGGCACGACCAGTTCGCGCACGATTGTATTCGATTTTTCAGGACGGCAGATCGCCGTCGCCCAGCAGGAATTCAAACAGCACTATCCGCGTCCGGGTTGGGTTGAGCACGATGCGGCCGAAATCTGGGCCACGCAGCGCGCCACCATGGAAGCAGCGTTGGCCCAGGCGAAACTGACCGCGGCCGACATCGCCGCCATCGGCATCACCAATCAGCGGGAAACGCTGGTGGTGTGGGAACGCGCCAGCGGCCGTGCGGTGGCGCCGGCCATCGTGTGGCAGGATCGACGCACGGCCGACGATTGCGCGCGCTGGCGACGCGAAACCGGGTTGGAGG
This sequence comes from uncultured Opitutus sp., assembly GCA_966250925.1. Taxonomy (GTDB): domain Bacteria; phylum Verrucomicrobiota; class Verrucomicrobiia; order Opitutales; family Opitutaceae; genus Actomonas. The sequence goes on from CBINJL010000165.1 coordinate 3,422, forward strand.
AACGCATCGCCGAACTGACCGGCTTGCGCCTCGATCCCTATTTCACCGGTTCGAAACTCGCCTGGCTGTTGCGTGAAAATCCCGAGCTCCGCCAACGCGCGGAGGCGGGCGAACTCGCCGCCGGCACCATCGACACCTGGTTGTTGTGGCACCTGACCGGCGGCGCGGTGCATGCCACCGATGCCAGTAATGCGTCGCGGACGCTGCTGATGAATCTCGAAACCGGGGCGTGGGACGACGAACTGCTCAGCCATTTCAACGTGCCGCGGAAACTGTTGCCCGAGATTCGTGACAGTGCCGGTAAATTCGGGCAGGTGGCGGAGGGCTTGCCGGCCGCCGGGGCGCTCATCACCGGTATCGCCGGCGACCAGCAGGCCGCGTTGTTTGGTCAGGCGTGTTTCGAACGCGGCATGGCCAAGAACACCTACGGGACCGGCTGTTTCCTGCTCATGCAGACGGGCGCGGAGCGGGTGCGTTCGCAAAATAATCTCCTCACCACGGTGGCATGGCGCATCAACGGCCGCACCGAATATGCGTTGGAAGGTTCCGTCTTCGTCGCCGGCGCCGCGGTCCAGTGGGCGCGCGACGAACTGCAATTGGTGAAATCAGCGGAGGAGCTGAGCGAGTTGGCCGCAACCGTGCCCGACGCCAACGGAGCCATTCTGGTCCCCGCCTTTGCCGGTCTGGGCGCGCCGTATTGGGACCCGTATGCGCGGGGCACGCTGGTCGGCCTGACGCGCGGCACGAATCGCGCCCACCTGTGTCGCGCGGTGCTGGAGAGCATTGCCCTGCAAAGCGCGGATCTCATCGGCGCGATGGAAAAGGACAGCGGACTCACGCTGAAGGAATTGCGGGTCGACGGCGGCGCGGCGCGCAGTGAACCGTTGATGCAGATCCAGGCCGACCTGCTCGGGTGCGCGGTGGTGCGGCCGCGGGAAGTGGAAACCACGGCCTGGGGCGCGGCATGTCTGGCCGGACTCGGCGCCGGACTCTGGAACGATCGGGCGGACATTGCGCGGCAGTGGACGGAGGACCGACGCTTCGAGCGCCAGCGACCGCCCGCCGAAACGACGACGTTAAAACGTGACTGGGCCCGAGCGGTGGAACGATCGCGTGGCTGGATCGAACCGGTGAATGCAGACGCGGAGGAGGCGTCATGATGCCGTTTGCCCGCGCCGAACATCTGGCCGCGCTCAGCGCCGGTGAACCCTTTGACGTGCTCATTGTCGGTGGCGGCGCCACCGGACTCGGCACTGCGGTCGATGCCGCGGCGCGCGGGCATCGGGTGGCGTTGGTGGAGGCTGCGGATTTCGCCAAGGGCACTTCCAGTCGCTCGACCAAACTCGTGCACGGCGGCGTGCGTTATCTGCGACAGGGCAACATCGCGCTGGTGTTGGAAGCGTTGCGCGAACGCGGTCGGCTGGCCCGCAACGCCCCGCATCTTGTCCGAGACCTGGCTTTCGTCATTCCGGCCTACTCGTGGTGGGAGGGCCCATTTTACGGCATCGGCATGAAGGTCTACGATCAACTCGCGGGTCGACTCGGGCTGGCGCCGTCGCGCTGGTTGTCCGCGGTGGAAACGGTGCGGCACATTCCCACCGTCGAACGCGACGGACTGGACGGCGGCGTCATTTACCACGACGGGCAATTCGACGATGCACGCCTCGCGATCCATCTGGCGATGACGGCGGCGGAGCAGGGCGCGACGCTGGTCAACTACTGTCGCTGCATGGGACTGATCAAACGCAACGGCCAGGTTGCCGGGGCCCGCCTGCGCGACGAGGAAAACGGCCGCGAATTCGAAGTCAGCGCGCGGGCCGTGGTCAATGCGACCGGCGTATTCGTCGATCAACTACGCCAGAACGACGAACCCTCCAGTCGCCCCATCGTGGCGGTAAGCCAGGGAATTCATCTGGTGCTGCCACGACGTTTTCTGCCCGGCGATGCGGCCATCATGGTGCCGAAGACCAGCGACGGTCGGGTGCTTTTCGCCGTGCCGTGGCACGACTGCGTGGTCGTGGGCACGACGGATACGCCGCGACCACAGCCGGAACTCGAACCGCGGGCACTGGCGGAGGAACGCGAGTTCGTGCTGGAACACGCCCGGCGCTATCTGGCCGTCGATCCCACGGAAGGCGACGTGCTGAGCGTGTTCGCGGGACTGCGTCCGCTGGTTCGCGGCGACGGCGGAGAATCCACCGCGGCGTTGTCGCGGGACCATGCCATCATGGTCAGCGAAAGCGGACTCATCACGGTGACCGGAGGAAAATGGACGACCTACCGCAAAATGGCCGAGGACGTCGTCGCGCAGATTGAGAGCGTTGCCGATCTTGACGAAAAGGAATGCCGCACCGTCCACCTGCGTATCCACGGAGCGGGCACAACGGATGCGCCCGCCGATCGCGATGTCGGCACCATTGATGGTTATGGCAGCGATGCGGCGGCGGTTCGGGCGTTGTCGAATTCCCTCGCGGACGGCGCGCAAACGGTCCACCCACGCCTCGCGCTGACCCGCGGAGAAGTGGCCTGGTTCGTCCGGCATGAGATGGCGCGCACGGTCGAGGATGTGCTGGCTCGGCGTTGCCGGGCGTTGTTGCTCGATGCCCGGGCCGCGGCGGAAGCGGCGCCGGCAGTGGCGGAGCTATTGGCAACAGCGCTCGGCCACGATGACAATTGGGTCGCCGGGCAGGTCCAGGCGTTTCAGGCCCTGGCTCGCGGTTACGATTTCCTCGCGCCCGAGAGCACGGCGAAAGGGTGACGCCACAAGCTCCGGCTTGCCGCCGCGAAAATCGCAGACAGTCTGCATTTCATGAATCCCTCTCGCTTCCACCTTCGCCTGCTTTCGCTGTTCGCCTTTTTGATTCTGGCCCGTTTGGCCGCGGCGGCGGATGAGCCCACTTCGCCCCGCAGTTGGGGCCCCTGGGAAGCGATTCATTTTGACGAAACCGTGGTGCAGGATGTGCGGGTCAGCGGGGACGACATCTTCATCAAACTTCAACCCGCGCACCGCAACGACCAGCTCACGATGAAGATTTCGATGGAGCCTGGTGCCGCTTACCGGAAATGGTTCACCGGCGACGAAGTGCTGGTCGCGCAGGAAAACAGCGGCCGGGCCGAAAATATTTGGACCGATCGGATTCAAACCTCCGCCAAGTATCTCGAATACTACACCGGCGGGAAGCTGTTCCTGCACCTCAAGCGCAAGTGAGTGACGGGCCAGTGGCCTGCCTCACATCTCGCTGGTGCGCCGAGAGGGAATCGAACCCTCCTCTCAAGCTTGGGAAGCTCA
>CBINJL010000166.1:0-6696 GCA_966250925.1 uncultured Opitutus sp.
TCATGAGCATTCAGGCAAACGAACTGGGCATGTTGTTCGATTGGGACGGCGTCATCATCGACTCCTCCAAACAACACGAGGAAAGCTGGGAACGGCTCGCGGTGGAGGAGGGCAGGTCGCTCCCTCCGGATCACTTCGTGCTCGGTTTTGGCAAGAAGAACGAATTCATCATTCCCAACCTTCTCGGCTGGACGGATGACCCCGCGCAGGTGCGCCGGCTGTCGCTGCGCAAGGAAGCACTTTACCGCGAGATCGTCGTCGAAAAAGGACTCGAAGCCCTGCCCGGGGTGCATCCGTTTTTGCAGCGCTTGAAAGCGGCCGGCATTCCCACGTGCGTCGGCTCGTCGACCCATCGGCAGAACATCGACACCATTCTTGAAGTGATGGGGTTCTCCGGCCTTTTCGATGACATCGTGACCGCCGAAGATGTGAACGAGGGCAAACCGCATCCGGAGGTTTTTCTCAAGGCCGCGGGCAAGATCGCCCGGAACCCGCAGCGCTGCATCGTGTTCGAGGATGCCTTTGCCGGCATCGAGGCGGCGCGCGCCGGCGGCATCGCGGTGGTTGGGGTCGCCACCACCCACACCGCCGCCACGCTTGAACCGTTGGTCGATCGGGTGGTGCATCGTCTCGACGAACTTTCGGTCGAGGACCTGCTTGCGCTGGCCGGGGCGGATCGCGACTAGCCACGCGGTTCCCGATCGCGCCTTTGCCATTCGCGCGAAACCGTGTCCATTCCCGGTTCGAAATCATGAGCCTGTTCAAACTCGCCGCCGACTACTCGCCCACTGGAGATCAGCCCCAGGCAATCGAAGCCCTGGTGAAATCGATCAACGCGGGCCATCGCGACCAGACGCTGCTCGGCGTGACCGGCTCGGGCAAAACCTACACGATGGCCAATGTCATCGCGCGTTGTGATCGGCCGACGCTGATCATCTCCCACAACAAGACGCTCGCGGCGCAGCTCTATTCCGAGTTCAAAAACTTCTTTCCGGAAAACGCGGTCGAATACTTCGTCAGTTATTACGACTACTATCAGCCCGAGGCCTACATTTCGTCGACGGACACCTTCATCGAAAAGGATTCCTCGATCAACGAGGAGATCGAGCGCCTGCGCATCGCCGCCACCAGTTCACTCGTCTCGCGTCGCGACGTGATCGTCGTCGCCTCCGTTTCCTGCATCTACGGTCTCGGCTCGCCGGAGGACTTCACCACGCTGCGCGTCGAGCTGCGCCGGGGCGGCACTTTTGCCCGACATGAGTTGCTGGAACGGTTGGTGGACAACCTTTATGAGCGCAACGACTACGATCTGAAGCGCGGGCGTTTTCGCGTGCGCGGCGATGTGATCGACATCATGCCGGCCTACAGCGAGCAGGCGCTGCGTGTCGAACTCTGGGGCGACGAGATCGAAAGCATCGCCGAGTTCGATCCGCTCACCGGCGACACCCTGCGCACGCTGGAACAGTTTGATTTGTATCCGGCAAATCAATACGTTACGACCAAGGGGAAACTGGAATCGGCCGTCGGCGCGATCAAATCCGAACTCGACGTCCGCGTGGCGGAGTTTGAGGGCGCAGGAAAATACCTGGAGGCCCAGCGCGTCCGCATGCGCACCAACTACGACTTAGAAATGCTGCAGGAGATGGGTTTCTGCAACGGGATCGAGAATTACTCGATGCACATGTCCGGCCGCCGGCCCGGGGAACGGCCGTTCTGCCTGATCGACTTCTTTCCCGAGGACTTCCTGCTCTTCATCGACGAAAGCCACGCGACCGTGCCGCAGATCGGCGGCATGTTCAACGGCGACCGCGCGCGCAAGACCGTGCTCGTCGATCACGGGTTTCGACTGCCGTCCGCGTTGGAAAACCGGCCGCAGTCGTTCGAGGAATTCCGGCAGATCACGGGGCAGACGCTGTTCGTGTCGGCCACGCCGGCCAAGTTTGAGTTGGAAAAATCCACCGTGGTTGCCGAACAGGTGATCCGGCCGACCGGATTGCTCGATCCGGAGATTGTGTTGCGGCCGACCAAGGGGCAGGTGGAGAACCTGATGGGTGAAATTCGGGCGGCGGTCGCGGCGCAGGAGCGTGTGTTGGTGACGACGTTGACGAAACGCCTTTCGGAAGACCTGACCAGTTATCTGCGCGATGCCGGCATTCGGGTCGAATACCTGCACTCCGACATCGATGCGATCGAACGCGTCGAGATCCTGCGCAATCTGCGCCTGGGTAACTTCGACGTCCTGATCGGCATCAACCTGCTGCGCGAAGGACTCGATTTGCCCGAGGTTGCGCTGGTGGCGATCCTTGATGCGGACAAGGAAGGATTCCTGCGCAGTGAGACATCGCTGATTCAGACCGCCGGTCGTGCGGCCCGACACGAACGCGGCCGCGTGATTTTCTACGCCGACAAGCAGACAGATTCCATCAAGGCGACGATCGCGGTTACGCAGGCGCGCCGGGAAAAGCAGATCGCCTACAACCGCGAACATGGCATCACGCCACGCAGCGTGAAACGCGCCGCGCAGGCGAGTCTTCACGTTTACGATGGCAGTGGGAAATCCGGGGCCGCGGAAACGGCTGTGGCGGAGGATCGTCCCGAAGATGTTGCGGCGGTTGTGGCCGAGCTCGAAACGGAAATGCTCGAAGCGTCCAATCGGTTGGAGTTCGAACGCGCGGCCTTGTTGCGCGACCAGATCGAGGCGTTGCGCACCGGCGACTACAAAAAGCTTTCCGGCCCCGGCCCTGCGGCGAAAAAGAAACCGCGTGGCGCGAAAGGCGGCGGACGCCGGCGTGGCTGAGCGTCGCGGCGCCGGTGGCTCAGCCTATGTCCCGCATTGATGAATAACGCAAAGAGCGCGGAGAAACGCAAAGCACGCCAAGAAAAGGCGGGGCGATAGTTAGGCTCAGCGGTGGGCGGCGCCGGGGCGCAGCGTTTCCTGAGCGGTCACGGCGGCGGCGGCACGGGTTTCGCAGCCGAGTTTGCGGAAAATATTTTCCACGTGTTTGTGGATGGTGCGCACGCCGGCGCCAAGGATCGTGGCGATGTCTGGGTTGCTCTTGCCTTGCGCGATCCACCACAGGACCTCGGCTTCGCGGGCGGTGAGACCGAGTTGAAGCAGCGCCGCGGGGTTGGGCGACGGCGCCTTCTCCTCCAGCACGAAGAAGTGTAAATCGTCGCGGCCAGGCTCGGTGAAACGTCGCAGCGTGAGGCCGGAGTCGGCTCGCTGCAGACTGGTCGGTAGCCGACCCGCCACATGGTAATCGTCGCAGTGGCGGTGCAGGAGCGATTCGGCAAGACGGGTGGTGAAGACAACGTCGTCGGAGCGATCGGTGATGACGACCGCGCGATCGAGCGATTTGGCCAACTGGTTTTCGGCGTCGATGCGCAGCGCGAGTTCGTCTTCGAGGTTGCGGCGCAGGATGAGAAGTTCGAGATGGGTTTGCACGCGGGCCAGCACCTCCTGCTCAAAAAACGGTTTCACGATGTAGTCGACCGCACCTTCCTTGAAGGCGCGCACCTTTTGCTCCGGTTCGTCGAGCGCGGTCATGAACAACACCGGAATCGACCGCCAGCGCGGATGCTGTTTGAGGCGCTGACAGGTTTCGAAGCCGTCGAGACCGGGCATCATCACATCGAGGAGGATGAGGTCGGGGCGGGCGTGTTCGAGCTGGGCCAACGCACTGTGTCCACTCTCGGCGACCAGAACCTCGTGGCCCGCATCGCCAAGGGCTTCCAGCAGCACGCCGATGTTGGCCGGGGTGTCGTCAACGACAAGAACGGTGGCAGGGGCGGACATGAACGAAAGTCGAGTGCGCCGATGCGACACGGCGATGCGCGCAGCGTCAACCCAGTGTTAAGGACTTTTCCTCAGACCTGTCCAACACGTGTCGGACAGGTTACATTTTGCAGTGCCGACGTAGACGTCAGCGCAACACCGACCACAGACTGGAGTGATCGTCCGTCCAGCGCAGCGTGGCCGCGTCACCCGGTTCGCCCTGTTTCACCGCAAGGATTTCCGGCGAGTCGAGTGCCGCTGCGTCGGGCGCGAGCAGCGTCCACTGGCTGGCAAACTCCCACCAGCTTTCGTTCGGCGGCTGATAAAAGATGGTGGCCAAGGAAAGACCGCGGGCGCCTGCCTCCGCCCGAAGGACCGGCGAGAGATCAATCAGGCGATTCGAGGTGTTGATCGCGATGACGCCATTGGGCGCGAGCCGGGCCAGATAAATGTCGAACGCTTCGCGGGTGAGCAGGTGCAGGGGAATCGCATCGCTGCTGAAGGCGTCGAGCACAATGAGATCGTAGCGCGGTGCGGTCGAAGTCGAGAACGCCATTTCACGTTCGAGTTGCAGGCGTCCGTCGCCGAGGACGATTTCAACCCGGGCGGCGGAATCACGCAGGTAGGTGAAATGGGTCCGGGCGATGCGGGCGACTTCGGGATCGATTTCGAAAAATCGCAGGGTGTCGCCGGATTGGCCGTAGGTTGCCAACGTGCCGACGCCAAGACCGACCAACGCGATGTTGCGCCCGGGGCGTTGTCTCGGTCGCGTCAGCGCCAGATCGACCCCGGAGTTGCGGGAATAGTAACTCGTCGGCAGACGCGAGTAGTCGGAATGCAGCAATTGGATGCCGTGAGTCGTATTGCCGTGGGCCAGAAAACGCGCGGCGGCGCGGGGATTGTCGGTGTTGTAATCGGCCACGCTGTGCACGCCGTGAAAACTGCGGGCGCGATGCACGACATTGGCGTCGGGCGACAGCGCGAGATGGAGCAGGCCGAGCACGAGGATGACCGGCGTCACGATGGCGATTGTCCGCAACAGTGCCTGCCGCCAGCGCCAACCGGTAGCGAACGGTAACGATAATATGATCGCCGCCGCGACCAACAGAGCACCCGGCATCATGAATCCGGATCTTTGGGCTGAAAACGCGGCCAGGGCATCGAACCAACTGCGAATAAACTGTCCGTCGGGGCGCAATGCATCGACGGCGCGAAACGCGGGCAGGATTGCAACAATTGCCAGTGGAGCGAATCCCAGCCACCGCGAGTCTTCGGGGCCACCGGCGCGCCAGATCCGCACGATCAACAGCATCAGCAGGCTGCTCCAGGCGAGCGGAAGTTCGATCAGGCGATTGAACAGCAACGGTGCGATCACGGCGACGAACAACGACCCCAGCGTGCCACCGGCGGCGATGTGCAGGTAGAATGCGGTCAGTCCATTGCCGGTTGGGCGAGTGCGGTAGAGTTCACCATGGCATACCATGCCGGCGACAAACAGCACCGTGAGGTGCGTTGCGATCAGCGCGACGAAGCTCGCGCCATGGCCTGCGATGCCGAGATCGAGCAGCAGTCCGCCGGCAACAATCAGCGCGAGTCCGTATCCAGTTGGACGATACCACCCGGGCCGGTCGAATGTGATGATGAAGGTCAGCAGATAGATCGCCAGTGGAGCGATCCAGAGAAAGGGCACGGCGGCGACGTCGAGCGTGAGCGCATTGGACGTGGCGGCGAGGAGCAGCGAAGCCATTGCCGGCCAACCGATCCAGGCGATGCGTTCGCACGTCGTCGGATGAAACGGTTCCGATTTCGGCGCATTTTGCCGCGGCATCGCAGGTGCGTTGCGATGGCGTCGCCATGCGATCACGAGCAAGGCGATGACCCAGACGCCAAACCACAGCGACCAATACACGGCCTGTTCGCCGCGGTTCCAGCGTGGTTCGATCCACAGCGGATAGGACAGCAACGCCAGGAGTGATCCGGCGTTGGAAAGCGCATACAGCCGATACGGCGAGCGATCCGGGAAACGATCGTGAAACCAGCGCTGCAGCAGTGGTCCGGTGGCTGCGAGCAGGACAAAAGGCGGACCGAGATTGCACATCAGCAGCGCCAGCAAACGGCCCAGGGGGGCGGTCGGGTCAGTCGGTTTCCAGGTTGAATCCGGAATGGGCGGCAGCCAGAGCAGCGCGCCAAGCAGCAACAGGGAATGCAGCAGTGCCTGCTGACGCGAATTGAGACGTTGGGTCAGGAAGTGCGCATAGGCGTAGCCGGCCAGCAGCGCGCTTTGAAAAAAGAGCAGGCAAACCGTCCAGACGCCGGGCGATCCGCCGAACCACGGCAGCACGTAGCGCCCGATCCACGGTTGGACGAGGAAGAGCAGGCACGCACCAAGAAATATGCCGATGGCGAAGGGAGTCATCCGCTGATCGCGCGCCAGCTAGAACGCGTGACCGGAACGGGTAAAGCGCAGTCGGTCGGTCAAACGAGTTCCGTCAACCGCAGCCGGAGCCGATCCATCTGGTAGGCGGCGGCCAGCGCTTCGAGCTCGGCGACGACATCCGGGGTCAGTCGATGCTGCATGCGTGCCAGCGCGAGTCCGGCGCGGATACGGCGGATGTCGCCGCGATCCGCGGCATGACGAAGTTCACGGAGCGCATCGTCCGTGAGTTCGAAAGGCGGCAGTGAGCTGGGCGCAGGGGGGGACGCGGCGGAGGCGGCTGGCATGGGGCCACGCGTCCAAGTGAGTTTAAGGGTGCGCGCGATACGATCGAACAGGTCGTCCTGGCGGAACGGTTTGGGTAGGAAGTCGTCGCAACCGGCGTCGAAGGCGATCTGAGGATCGAAGGAGAGCACCGACGCGGACATGAGGACGAGGCGCGGCTGACGGATATCCGCGGCGCGGATACGCCGGGCCAGCTCGATGC
>CBINJL010000167.1:0-6682 GCA_966250925.1 uncultured Opitutus sp.
TCAGGGAGAATACGCACCTCGTCGGCGGCGGTGAGCGGGGCGGCTTCGATTGGCGATTCAACCGCGGTCGCAACCGGCGCGCGTTCGAGCGGGTTGGGCGCGGAAGTGGTCGCAGGCGTTGCAACGGTCTGTGCGGGCGGAGGCGCAGGGCGCGTGACGTTTTCCGCCTGCGAGGGGCGGGTGGGCGTCGCGGAGGCAGGAATCGTTTCAACCGGTGCCGCGATGGTAGGTTCATCGTCGGAACGCAGGAAGAGGAAGGTCATGGCGATCAGCGCGATGCCGACGAGCGGCAGCAGCCAGCGGCGCAATCCGCTGCGGCGTCGCGCGCCGGCGCGATGGTGGCGGACGTAGATTTCGGGTTCGCGGCGCGGACCGGGGCCGCCCGGTGCGGGGGCGGCGGCGGGCGGAGCGCCGGGCGGGGGACGAGGCGGTGGGGCGGGCGGATTGGCGCCGAGCGGTGGACGCGAACCGGAGGCGGGCGGCGTTTCATCCTGCCGTTGTTTTTGCGCCTTCTTCAGGGCCTCATTGATCAAACTCATGGGAGCGGTATGCGCGGGCGGCGGGAAGCGGGTTCAGAACGTCAGGCGTTTGACGTCTTTGATGGCGCGGCGGACATCCCAGTAATTGACCACGTCGGATTCGCGAATGTAGGCGGAGAGAAGCGCCTTGTCGCAGACGTTGTTGACGATGCGCGGAATGCCGTCGGCGTAGCGGTGGATGCGGCGGATGGCCCAGCCAGTGAAGTGCGGGCGGCCGCGACTGCCCGCGAGCGTGAGGCGGTGCGTGATGTAGTGCGCGACGTCGTCGCGGGTGAGCGGCTTCAACTCGTAGTGGACGAGGATGCGTTGGCGAAGCTGGCGCAGTTCGGGCAGAGCGAGGATGTCTTTCAACTCCGGCTGGCCCATCAACACGATCTGCAGGAGTTTTTGTTTGTCGGTTTCGAGGTTGGAGAGGAGGCGAATCTGTTCGAGCACGTCGAATGACAGGTTTTGCGCCTCGTCGATGATGAGCACGATCTCACGGCCCTGGCCGATACGATCAAGCAGGACCGACTGCATCTGCACGATGAGGTCGTGGAGGCTGTCGCTCTCGGGCTGCTCGTCGAGTTCACGCAGGATGGCCTTGAGCATCTCCGTTTCGTTGATGCGGGGATTGAGGATCAGCGCGGTGTCCCAGGCGGAGCCGTCGAGTTCGTTGAGGAGGCGACGGCACAGTGTGGTCTTGCCGCAACCGACTTCGCCCACGAGCACGATGAAGCCCTTGCGTTCCTGCAGTCCGTAAAGGAGATGCTGCAACGCTTCCTGGTGGGTCGGACTCAAATACAGAAACTTGGGGTCCGGGGTGATGTTAAATGGCATCTCCTCGAGGCCGTAATAACGCTGATACATGGGCCGGAGTGCTAGGGTGAAAGGCGGGGCAACGCACGCCTAAACCGCTGCGGGTGGAGCGCAAGCGGTTGCGTTTGATGTTGTTTTGACGCTTGCGCACCGACGGCCCGCGCCGCCGGCGCAGCGGAGCATTTCACTCCGGCAGATCGACGAATTTCCACGGGTAGTTGTCCACCGGCGTGGTCTTGTAGCCGATGACCTTGGGATCGACCAAGCGGGCGCGAGTGTAGAAAAAGATCGGGAGGATGGGCATCTCATCGATCAGGATCTGCTCCATCTGGTTGTAGATTTTCCAACGCTCCTCGTTGGTGGGCGCGTCGAGAACCGTGGCGAGCAGATGGTCGTAGTGCGCGTTGCTCCAGCCGGTGTCGTTGTTGCCACCGCCGGTGACCCAGAGGTCGAGAAACACGTGCGGGTCGACGTAGTCACCGATCCAGCCGGCGCGGGACATGTCGAAGTCGAGATTGTCCTGCGCGTCGAGATACACCTTCCACTCCTGATTGTAGAGGCCGATGTCGACGCCGAGATTCTGCCGCCACATCTGTTGGATCGCTTCGGCGATGGTGCGGTGTTTTTCGGAAGTATTGTAGAGAAGATCGACCTTGGGGAAACCGCGCCCTTCGGGATAACCGGCCTCGGCGAGCAACCGTTTGGCCTCGGCCAGATCGGCTTCGAAACGATGTTCGCTGCGGTAGTCGAGAATCTCGGGCGGCACCGGATTGTAAGCGGGCAACTCGTCGGCGAGGGTCACGTTTTCGATCAACGCCTCGCGGTTGATCGCGTAGGCGAGCGCCTTGCGCACGCGGACATCGTCGAACGGTTTGCGCGTGGTGTTGAAGCGGAAGAAGTAGATGCCGTTGTAGGGCTCGATGCGGATGGCGTCGGGATTGTCGCGTTGATACGGTTTGATTTTGGAAAGCGGCACTTCGTTGGTCACGTGTAACTGCCCGGTGCGGAACATGCGTTCCTCGGTGTCGATGCTCTCGATCGGGTAGAAGTGGATCTCGTCGAGCTTCACGTTTTCGTGGTCCCAATAAGTCGGCGCGCGCGCGGCGACGATCTTGCGGTTGGGCAACCATTCCTTGAGCACGAACGGGCCGTTGCCGACGTAGTTTTCCGGGCGCGTCCAGCCGGTGCCTTTACGTTCGAGGCCGCCGAATTTTTCGATCACGCGCACCGGCACCGGATACCACGCGTAGTGGTTCATGGCGTGCAACAGAAACGGTGTGCGCTGGCGCAGCGTGAGTTCCAGCGTGTGCGCGTCGAGCGCCTTGAATCCGGTTTCGCTGAAGTCGGCGAGCCGGCCCTTCAGATAATCCTCCGCCCCGACGACATGGAACAGCATGTAGGCATACTCCGCGGCGATGCTGGGCGTGAGCATGCGTTTGTAGGAACCAACGAAATCTTGGGCCGTCACGGTGTCGCCGTTGGACCACTTGGCCTGCGGGTTGAGATGAAACGTGTAAACCAGTCCGTCTTCGGAAATGTCCCACGAACTCGCCACGCCGGGGATGATGTTGAGATCCGGATCCTCGCTCACGAGGCCTTCCTGAAAGGCGAGGGTGAGGCGGTGTTCGATGGTGCCGGTGACGGCCTGCGAATCGAGATCCTGCGGTTCGGCGCCGTTGCCGAAGTGGAGCACTTTGAGGCCTGCGGTCTCGGCGCGGGAGGAGGATTTGCCGCAACCGCTACCGAAGAGCGCGAGGCCCGTGATGGCGGCGAGAGCGGAGAGGAGGCGAAGATTGGGCATGGGTTCAGGACAGCGACGGCGCGGACGGTGTCAAAAACGTTGCCTCAATTCTCCGGGCAAAACGGATCGGTTCAGGGCGCGGCAGGGGATTCGAGCCAGACGGGGCGATAATCCTGCCGGTCCATGGCGTTGTCGGCCAGCCCGCGCACGGACGGATGGACGAGGATGGCGTTGGTCTCAAAAACGAGCGGAATGATCGGCATCGCCTGCATGAGCTGCGTCTCGGCGCGTCGCAGGGCGGCGCCCCGTTCCCCCGCGTCGGACTTCCGCACCGCTTCGTTCAGCGCGGCGTCGTAGGCGAGATCTGACCAGCCGGTGAAGTTCCAGCCCGCACCGCTTTTCCACAGATCAAGAAAGGCGGTCGCGTCCGGGTAGTCCGCGATCCAGCCGCCGACGGCGATGGTGTAATCGCCCTGTTGCAGGCGGCTCCAATGCACGCGGGTTTCGCTGCGCACGATCTCGACCGGGATGCCGAGGACTTCGCGCCAGCGTGCCTGCAACGCTTCCGAAAGATTGCTGGTGGAGCCGGATTCTTCGCTCAACGTCAGCGGCGGAAATCCGGCGCCGTCGGGAAAACCGGCCGCCGCGAGTTCGGCGCGGGCGCGAGCGGCATCGTCGTTGAAATCACTCTCCGGCGGATAACCGTGCAGGCCGGTCGGCACGATGCGCCGCGCCGGCATCGCGGCATCAAGATAGATGCGTTCGGCCAGCGCGTCGCGATCAATGGCCCAGGCCAGCGCACGGCGGACGCGTGGATCGTCGAGCGGCGGTCGCGTGGTGTTGAGATTGATAAAACGGGTGATCAGCGAAGGCACTTCGCGCAGAACGGACGGCGTGGCCTGCGCGCGGTAGCCCGGAAGCTTGGCCAACGGCACGCGTTGCGTGTGGTGAAGTTGCCCGGCGCGAAACGCGCGTTCCTCGGTGTCGCTGCCGTCGTAGGCGTGGAAAACGATTTCCTGCAAGCGCACGTCTTCGGCCTGCCAATAGGTGTCGGCTTTGCGCAGGCGAATGCGCTCGTTGGGCCGCCACTCGGCGAGGGTGAACGGACCGTTGCCGACAAACGTTGCCGGTTTGGTCCAGCCGCTGCCGCGGGCGGTCAGCTCGCCGGCGCGTTCCACCGTAGCCCGATGAATCGGCGACCAAACGGGGTTGTTGGCGAGAATGGAAAGGAAGTAGGGCATCGGCTGTATCAGGTTTATGGTGACGGTGCGTTCGTCCGGGGCGGAGAATCCGACCGTATTGAAATCCGTCGTGCGACCGGCGGCGAAGTCGTCGGCGCCGCGCACGGCCGAAAACAAAAATGTGTATTGGGAACCGAGCGCCGGAGTGAGGGCGCGTTGCCAACTGATCAGGAAATCGGTCGCGGTGACGGGATCGCCGTTCGACCAGCGGGCGTCGGGCCGCAGATGAAACGTGTAAGCCAATTGATCATCGGAAAGTTCCCAGGCGGCGGCCACGCCCGGGCGCGGTTCGAGGGTAGCCGGATCGGCGATGACGAGGCCTTCGAACAACATCGGCACGATTTTGAAATCGGGCGGTGCGTTGATGATGTGCGGATCGAGTTCGCTGGGTTCGCCGACGTTGGCGACGTGCAGCGTTTGCGACGCGATGCCGGTATCGACCGGCGTTTCGCGCGGGGCGCAGCCGGCGACAAAAGTGGCACCGATCACGGCGAGCAGCCCCGCCCATTTTGTCCGCAGCGTGGAAATCATGGTTCGAGCCAGACGTGCTTGTAGGGATGATGATCGAGCAGGGTCGGAAACCAGCCGCGAACTTCGGGGCGTTTCACGAAGACGTGAGTGAAAGTGTAGATCGGGATGACCGGCGCGGCCTCCAGGAGCCGGGCTTCGGCCTGGCGCAATCGCTCCTGGCGCGCGAGGGGATCAGCGATGTCCGCGGCTTCATCGAGCAGCCGATCATAATCGGGATCGGCCCAGCCGGTGTAGTTGTTGCCACTGTCGCTGCGCCAGATGTCGAGAAACGACGTTGGTTCGGCGTAGTCGGCGATCCAGACCGAGCGCAGCACATCGTAGGCAGCGGCACGGCGGGCATCGAGCACGGTGCGGTTTTCCATGTTGCGCAACTGCACGTCGAGGCCGAGTTCGCGTCGCCACATTTCCTGAATCGCCTCGGCCACGAGCCGATGGTTTTCAGAAGTGTTGAACAAAATCTCCACCGGCGGCGCGCCCTTGCCGGCGGGGAATCCGGCGGCGGCGAGGGCGTCGCGGGCCGCGTCGAAATTGCAGTCGAGCCCGGCCGGCGGGTGGTATCCGCCGACACCGGCAGGCGTGAACGAGGCCGACGGAATCTGGCCGCCGCGCAAAATCTGTTCGACGATGGCGCGACGATCGACGGCGAGATTCAACGCCCGGCGCACGTCGGCGCGGTCGAGAAATTCCCGCGCGGTATTGATGCGGAAAAAGTAGGTGCCGAGGTAGGGATCGATGCGCAGCAGCTCGGGGGAGTCGGCGCGGTAGGCGGCGATCTTGCCTACGGGCAGCGCGTCGGTGAGGTGGATCTGGCCGGAGCGGAAGGCGCGTTCCTCGGTGTCGACGCCTTCAAACGGATGGAAGTGGATCGCATCGAGCCGCACGGTGTCGGCGTCCCAGTAGTGTGGGTTGCGCGTCACGACGATGCGTTCGCCCTGGCGCCACGATTCGAGTGTGAACGGGCCGTTGCCGACGAGCGAGTCGGGACGCGCCCAGGCGTTGCCGCGGACGTAGGGATCGCCCTGGGCCCGGATGCTGGGCAAATGCACGGGCCACCACATCCAGTGCTGCAGCAGGGAAAGAAAATACGGTGTCGGCCGGACGAGCGTGACGCGCAGGGTATGTGTATCCAAAGTCTGGACACCGACGGTGGAGAAATCGGTCGTGCGGCCCTTGTGAAACGCTTCTGCGCCGGCGAGGACGTAGAGGAGGTTGGCGTAGTCGGCGGCCAGCGAAGGCGTGAGCACGCGTTGCCAGGAATCGGCGAAATCCTGCGCGGTGAGCGGATCACCGTTGGACCAGCGAGCGTCGGCGCGAAGGTGAAACGTGTAAACGCGACCGTCTTCGGAAACCTCCCAGCGTTCGGCCACGCCGGGAACGGGCGAGAGATCCTGCGGATCTTCACCGACCAGTCCTTCGAAAAGGGCGGACAACACGTTGTAGTCGGTTGTGCCGGTGGCGAGGTGCGGATCGAGATCGGCCAGCGCGGGGCCCATGCCGCGGTGCAGCGTCTGGGTGCGATTGCCGAGCTCGACGTTGGATTCGCGCGGGCGGCAGCCGGCGAAAACGGACGCGACGGCGGCGAGGCACAGGCCGGTTTTTAACCACGAGGAGACGCGAAGGGACACGAAGGGAAAGGCGCTGAAGGAGTGAAGGGCGGAACGGAAAGGTGGTGGGCGTTCAGGCCGCCGGCAAACGCTGGATCAGCGCGACGGCGTGGGCGGCGATGGCTTCGCCGCGGCCGAGGCTGCCGGCGCCCTCGTTGGTGGTGGCCTTGAGACCGATCTGTTCGACGGCGATGCCGGCGGAGGTGGCCAGCTTGCGTTTCATCGTTT
>CBINJL010000168.1:0-6668 GCA_966250925.1 uncultured Opitutus sp.
GTTGGTCGATCTGATGCTGAAAGGGTTTTCGCTGCGCGGGCTTTCGGCGCTCTCGTTCGGGTTGGCGGTGGGGGCGTTGATCTCCTATCTGATCGGGACTTCGCCGCTGTTCAGTGAAGGCGACGAACAGATCATCTACCTCACGCGGCTGGGACTGTTTTTGATCGTGACCTACATGTGCACGGTGATCGCCCTGCGGGGGAAGGATGAGTTCAATCTGGTCATTCCGTATGTGCGTTTCGTGCCGCACGAAGTCGACGTGCCGCTGGTCGTGGTCGACACGAGTGCGTTGATCGACGGGCGGGTGGCGCGGATCTGCGAAACGGGATTCATCAGCGGTGCGCTGATCATCCCGCGGTTCGTGTTGGAGGAGTTGCAACGGGTGGCCGATTCGCCCGATCCGGGGCGTCAGGCGCGAGGGCGGCGCGGGTTGGATGTATTGGCATCGTTGCGCCGTTTGAAGCAGCTCGACCTGCGTATCCACGAGAGTGAGGCGAAGCCGGGCGAGGTGGACGCCAAGCTGGTGTTTTTGGCCCAATCGATGAAGGCGAAGCTGCTCACGACCGACTACAATCTGGCCAAGATGGCGGAGTTTCACGGCGTGCCCTGGCTCAATCTCAACAACCTCGCCAAGTCGATGCGGCGCGAGCTGCTGGTGGGCGAGTCGATCGAGATCGATCTGGTCAAGGGCGGCCGCGAAGAACACCAAGGCGTGGGCTACCTAGAAGACGGCTCGATGGTCGTGGTCGAGGAGGCGAAGGTGCTGATTGGCAGCCGGGTCACCGCGCGCATCACCAGCGTATTGCCCTCGGCAGGCGGCAAGATGGTCTTTGCGAAACTGGTCGGCCCCAACGAGTGAGGGGAATGAGAGGTGGTGTGAAGGTTAGAAAGGGCGGTTTCGCGGTCTTTTCGAAACTTCGAATCAGTCTGAATTCCGCAGTTGATATTTAACGCAGAGAACGCAAAGCCCGAAAAGAAAGACAGTAAGGGAATAGCAACAACTCTGCAGGCGCTCACCAAACGGGGGAATTCGAGGTAAGGTGGGTTTGGCAGAATCTCACGCTGACCTCTGTGGTTAAACTGCGAAACTTCGAATCAGACGCAAATCGACGGCTTGCGGCTCTTGCCGGATCGTATAATTTTAACCCCGATGCGCACGATCGAAGTCCAAAAGATGTCCACGAGTGAGCGGTTGGTCGCTATGGAGCAGCTTTGGGATGCCCTTTGTTCCGAAAGCGAGGGACCAGCATCGCCGATTTGGCATGAAGAGGTGCTGGAAAAACGGAAGGCGCGGATGAACTCCTCCGCTGCGCGGTTTTACACGTTGGATCAGCTCCGCGAGCAGTTGCGCTGATGCACGTCCGGGCAGTTATTGTTCTGGATGACGCTGTCGAGGACTTGGCGGCGGCGCGCAGCTTCTATGAAGAGCGGGAGTCCGGAGTAGGCGGCTATTTTTTTAATAGCCTCATGTCCGATTTGGCGTCGCTTCGGCTTTATGCAGGAATCCATGCGACTCATTTTGGGTTTCACCGGCTGCTTTCACGACGATTCCCGTTTGCGATCTACTACGACCTATCCGACGACCTTGTCCGTGTCGCCGCGATTCTGGATATGCGCCGTAATCCGGCGTGGATTCGAAAGGAGCTCAACGAGCGTGGCTCTGCGTAGCAAAAGCTCTAGGTAAGTTGAGCACTCCGGCTGTCTGATCTGCGACGGAATCAGGAGGCGGTGCAGCGTTTTCCATGGGGAGCCAGCGCGGGCTTCGCGATGGTGTTTCCACAAGTGTGCGGCCATCAATGATGGCCGAGTTGGCGGGAGAGTTCTTGGGCGGCGGATTTGACGTGTTTGGCGATCTCGGGAATGCGTGCTTCGGTGAAACGGGCGGCGGCCGCCGTGATGCCCATGGCGGCGACGACTTTGCCGCCGGCGCCGGTGACCGGCACGGCGAGACAACGCACGCCGAGCGTAAACTCCTCGTTGTCGACGCCAAATCCCATCGCGAGCACCCGATCGGCCTCTGCTTCCAAGGCCTCCACCGTGATCAGCGAGTTCGCAGTGCGCTGCGGAGGCGTGTGGCGGGCAACAACTTCCGCGATACGTTGGCGATGCAGGAATCCCAGAAACACCTTGCCGGTCGACGAGGTGTAGAGATCGGTCAGGGTGCCGGGACTCGACGCGGCCCGCAGCGGGTGCGGACTGTCGCAGACCGAAACGATGAGCGAGCGATCGTCACAGGGCAGGGCGATGTGGGCGGTTTCGTCGGTCGCCCGGCTCAAGCGCTCCAGAATCGGTTGCGCCAAGTCACGTAATTCCGTGGCCGATAACGTGCTGGAGCCCAAATGGATAAGGACAGGGCCGAGGTAGTAGAGGCCGCTTTCCTTTCGCAGCAGCCCCTCGGCCTGCAGCGTGGTGGCGATACGTAACGCCGAGGTGGAGGGAATGCCCAGCGGTTTGGCGAGATCGGTAATCCGGTAGCCGCGGTTGTCCTGGCCCATCAGCTTCAACACGCGACATGCATTCCGGAGATTAGGAATGATGTATTTTTCGTCCACTAATGAACATCACGGGCAAATTTTACAGAATGTTTCAACAGTGAAATTGAAACTCAAATTTGAAAATTAAGGGGTTGACCCATCTTTCTGCCGTTCATTAGTGGATAGATAGTTCACTAATGAACTGAAATGGTGGCTGCGCATCGCGTGTGTGAAGTGCGGCTCACCGCCTCCCCAACACCCCCCCCAACCTAACGATACCCTGTTATGTTATCTAAGACCCCCCAAGGGATAGCTACTGCTTTTCCCAAATTCGATTCGCTGCTGCGATGCCTCGGCCTCGTGCTGCTGTTTGGATTGTCTGCTGTCTTGGCCGCCGCGCAGTCGGGTGGCGCCGCCATCACCGGTCGCGTCAGCAATGCGGTGACTGGAAGTTACCTCAACAACGCCCGCGTCACGCACGTGGAGTCGGGTCGACGCGTGTTCACCAACTCCTACGGCGAATATCGTCTTCCTGATGTGCCGGCAGGAGAGGCCACGCTGGAAGTGTTCTACACCGGCCTCGATGTGCGGACGGTGACGGTGAGTGTTTCCGCCGGTCAGACTGCGACCCAGAACGTCATGCTCAGCAACGCCGCGCGCTACGGTGACGCCGATGACGACACGGTGCTGCTGCAGGAATTTGTCGTTCAGGCGACGGAACAGGCCGCGGACGCGGTGGCGATCAACGAGCAGCGTTTTGCCACCAACATCAAAAACGTCGTTTCCGCCGATGCGTTCGGCGACGTGACCGAGGGCAATCCCGGCGAGTTCCTCAAATACCTGCCCGGCGTCTCGGTCGACTACGTGGCCGCCGACGTGCGTTCCGTCTCGGTGCGCGGCTTCGGCTCTTCCTTCACGTCGGTTAATGTCGATGGCAACCGCATGGCCAGTGCCGCGTCCTCGGGTGCCAGCCGCTCGTTCGAACTCGAACAGGTTTCGATGAACAACGTCGCCCGCCTCGAAGTGGTGAAGGTGCCCACACCGTCGATGCCGGCTGATTCGCTTGGAGGCTCGGTCAACCTCGTTTCGAAGAACGCCTTCGAGCGCGACAACGCCGAATTCAAATACCGCGTCTACACCAGCATCAGCGACGAAGACTTCACGCTCAGCCGCACGCCCGGTCCGTCCGTCGAGCGTTCGATGAAGATCCGCCCCGGTTTCGACTTCAGCTACGCGAATCCGCTCAGCTCCACCTTCGGCTTCATCCTCAACGGCCTGCATTCCGACCAGTTCAACGAGCAGCACCGTTCCCGCACTTCCTGGCAGACCAGCGGCGGCGGCGCCAGCGCCTCCGATCCGTATATGCGCACCTACACCTTTCAGGACGGCCCGAAGGAAACCCGGCGCGACTCGCTCGGCCTCAACGTCGACTGGAAGGTCAGCGACCGCAGCGTGCTCAGCTTCGGGTATCAGTGGAACGACTACGATTCCTTCTTCGGCAACCGTAACTACAACATCAACGCCGGTTCCAACGTCCCGGCCGGCAGTTACTCGGCCACCCACACCGACGGCCGTGCCGGCGCGGGCGAAGTCACCGGCGGCATGTCGTTCCGCAACAAGTTCGGCACCACCAACCACGGCAGCCTGACCTACAAGTTTTATGGCGACGGCCTCGAAGTGAACGCCGGCGGCTACGCGTCCTACGCGACCAACAAGTATCGCGACATCGACAACGGCCATTTCTCCGGCGTCAACGTCCGCGTGCGCTCGCTCACCGTCAGCCACAACAATATCGACGGTATCAATCCTCCGGATACGACCATCGTCAACGGCGCCGGCGACAACGTCGACTGGACCGACCTTTCCAATTACCGCCTCCGCTCGGTGCGTTCGCAGCAGTTTGATTCGTGGGACTTCTTCACCGGCGGCAACGTCGACGTGACCAAGTCCTTCGAAGGGATGGCCAATCCGTTTGAGCTGAAGTTCGGCGTCAATGTCCGCCAGCAGGAGCGCGACATCATCCGCCGCCAGGACGACTACAACTACCTCGGGCCGGACGGCGCGGCCGAAAGCGCCGACGATTCCGCCGCGCCGTTCCTCGACGAAGTCTATGTCAACCAGGACCCGCACTGGGGCCTGCCCGCGCCGCAATACGCCGATCCCTACAAGGTCTATCAGCACTTCCTCGCGCACCCGGACTACTTCGAGGCCAACGTCAACAACTGGCAGAACCGCGTCCAGAACGACTACAACCTGACCGAGCGCATTTCGGCCGGTTACATCCAGGGCGACTGGACGTTGATGGATGGTCGCATGAAGCTCCTCGGTGGCGTGCGTTACGAGAAGACCGACATCGACGGCATCGGCTTCCTCTACAATCCCGACGGCCATCTTGACGCCAACGGCAACCCGATCTCCGACGATCCTTACACTCAACGCCGCCTGCAATACCAGCGTCGCGCCAACGAGGTTTCGAGCGACTACGATGGCGTCTATCCGAGCGCGCATCTGGTCTACAACCTGAAGGACAACCTCATCCTGCGTCTCGCCTACGCCAAGACCATCGGCCGCCCGGATTTCTCCAACATCCTTCCCGGCACGATCATCGATGTCGACGAGACCGCCGGCACCGGCGAGCCCGGTGGCAGCATCGAAGTGCGCAACACCGGCCTGAAGCCCTACACCGGTGACAACTTCGATCTCTCGCTTGAATACTACTTCGAGCCCGCCGGTGTCTTCTCGGTCGGGGTTTTCCACAAGGACATCACCGACTTCTTCGGCACCATCGCGAAGTTTGTCGATGAGGACGATCTCGTGGCCTACAACCTCGATCCCCAATACCTCGGCTACAACCTCGAGACCACGATCAACGCCGGCGATGCCAAGATCACCGGCTTCGAGTTCAACTACTCGCAGCAGCTCGTCATGCTGCCGGGCATCTGGAAGAACTTCTCCGTCTTCGCGAACGGCACCTTCCTCGATCTGGACGGCGGCAACAGCGCCGACTTCTCCGGCTTCATCAAGCAGACCGGCAACTGGGGCATCTCCTACGGCGGTCAGCGTTTCAACGCCAAGATCAAGTGGAACTACCGCGGCGAACAGTTCCGCAGCTTCCAAGCCGCCTACGGTCCCAACGGCGCCGAATACTACGATGATCGGCTCTATCTCGACGTGAACTTCGACTATCGGATCACGAAGAACATCACCGCGTTCATCAACGCCCGCAATATCCTCAACGAACAGCAGCTCCTGCAACGCTACGGCGACGTCACGCCCAGCTACGCCCGCGACTACCAGGCTGAGGAATTCGGCGTGCAATACGCGATCGGCATCAAGGGTAAGTTCTAATCCGGTTATCCACGATAACCCTATATTCCGCAGTGATATTTAACGCAGAGCACGCAGAGAGCGCAAAGCCCGCAGAGAACGGCGGCTTGAAATGACAATAACGCCGCAGTCGCTCACCCTGCGGGTGAACCCGGGGCAAGTTCGGTTTGGCGGCAGCTCACGCTGTGATCTCTGCTGCTTTGCGGTTAAACTGCGGTATCCACGATAATACTCCGGTTGCGACTTGTAGGGGTCGACCTTGGTCGACCCGTGGTGCGTCAGCCCGGTCTTTCCGGGAAAATCATTCCACCACGGACCGAGCGAGCTCGGCCCCTGCATTTCCCGCGGACGTAGCGATATTCCAACTACATCAGGAGGCGGGGTTCCCCGTCGGAGCCCCGCCTCTTTTTCTTTTCGTTTTTCATTTTTCCGAACCCGAAACCTCCCGAACGAATGCATCATTTTCACGACGCCCATCCGGTGGATTTCCAGCGGCTCACCACCGGCGAGTTGCGCGAACGGTTTCTCCTGCCCCGGCTTTTTGAAGCGGGTCGGCAGAACCTGAACTATTGGGATGTCGACCGCACCGTGGTCGGCGGCATCGTGCCGACGATTGACCCCATCGCACTTGAAACGCCCGCCAATCTCGCGGCCGACAGTTTTTGCGAACGGCGCGAAGTCGGCATCATCAATCTCGGCGGCGCCGGTTCCGTGCGGGTGGGGGAGACCTTGCACGAGCTCGGTCCCAAGGACGGCCTCTATCGCGGCCGCGGTTCCCACACGCCCGGTTTCGCTTCCGCCGATCCCGCCACGCCGGCCAAGGCCCGCATGGGCCTGCTCCCGGACTTATGCACAGCCCCAAACGGA
>CBINJL010000169.1:0-6668 GCA_966250925.1 uncultured Opitutus sp.
GCCGATCTGGGCGGTCGACGCGTGCACGGATTGCCCACCTATCCCTGGCAGCGGCAGCGGCATTGGATTGAAGGCACCGACATCACCCGGCGTGCTTCCGCGACGGCGTCGTCGTCGCCTTTGCCGCCGGTAGCCGATCCCTTCCTCGGCCGGGCTCTGCGCCTGCCGCGCTCGCGCGAACGCGTTTTTGAAATGAGCGCCACGCCTGCCGGTATGCCGTGGGTGACGGATCATCTGGTGCACGGCCGCATGGTGGCGCCCGGCGCCCAGTGGCTGGCGCAAATGCTTTCGGCCGGCGAAAAGGTTTCCGGCGGCCGTCCGTTCGTCCTCTCGGATCTGAATTTTTCGTCACCCCTGGTGGTGAGCGCGCAACGTCCGCGTGAAGCGCAGCTGGTCTTGTCTCCGCAGACCGGATCGGACGAGGGTTGGGAAGTTGAAGCGCTCAGTTTTGCCGACGCCGAGGAGGACGTGACGGTTCACGCCACGGCCCAGATGACGATCAGCGCGGAAACCGGTAGTATCCCATCATTGGATACGCAGGAGCTTTCCGCAGTGTTTCCGGAAATCCGGGATGTCGCGACGCATCGCGCAACGATGGACAACATGGGCATCGGCCTCGGTCCGGCGTTTCATTGGATTCACGCCCTGCGGCACGACGGCCGGGATCGTGCGCTGGTGGAGTTGCGGACGCCCGAGGCGGCATCGCTGGCCGCAGGGTGGCATCCGGGACTGCTCGATTGCGCGCTGCAGGCACTGGTGGTGGCAATGCCGCCGCGGACGGGCAGCTTTGTGCCGTTCCGACTGCGTCGCGTCATGTGGCATCGGAGCCGGGTTGCGGACCATAAACTCTGGGCAACGGCTCGCGTGTTGTCAGCGGGCGACGCGGATGCGCCGCGGGGCGACGTGACCCTGTTTGATGTCGAAGGTCGCGCCTGCGTGACGGTGGAAGGTTTCGAGCTGCGCGCCATTTCGGCGGACGACGTAAATCGCCAGGCCCAGACGCCGCTGACTGAAGCCTTGTGGCGGACGACTTGGGAACCCTTGCCGCCGTCGACCACGACCGCATTGCCGGCGGGCAATCTGATTATCGTGGCCGGCACTACCGCCGCCGGCGACCGCATGCTCAAGGCGCTGCAAAAGGCCGACCGCACCGCGCGGGTCGTGGCCGCATTGCCGGCGAAATTGGACGGCGTCGTCGCGATCATTGATGTGCGCGGCATGGAAACGCCGGCCACCGCACCGCGCACCGCGTGGCTGGCGGCGCGGAGCTGGATGGCGACCGATGGCGCTCCGACATATCTTTTCCTCGTCGATGGCGAAACTGCGCCAGCCGAAGCGGAAGCCGTGGTGGCGCTGTGGCGGGCGGTGAATTGGGAACGTCCCGGTGCGACCGGGCGTGCCGTGGTTGCGATGCGGGGACGGGACTGGGCGACGAGCGTGGCGGCGCAGGTGCCTGCTCTGGTTTTGTCCCCGGGCGAAACCGCCTTCCGGCTGGACGATGAAAAATTGTTCGCGCCCCGGATCGAGCGCATCGTCGAGCGTATTGGCGGCGATGATACGGTCGTGCGACCGGATGCCTCCTACGTTATCACCGGGGGCTGGGGAGCGCTCGGATTGAAAGTCGCTGGGTGGCTGATCGGTCGCGGTGCGCGGCAGCTCGTGCTTAATGGTCGCAGCCAGCCCGCGACGGCGGTCGCCGCACGGCTCGACGCGTGGCGTGCCGACGGCGTCGTGATCGATTGCGTGGCGGGAGATGTCGGCGATCCGGCGGTCGCGGCGCAGCTGGTGGCCACCGCGGCGGCGCGTGCTCCGTTGCGCGGCGTCGTGCATGCGGCCGGCGTGTTGCGCGACAATCTCATCGGCAAAATGGCGTCGGACGATTTCGACGCGGTCTGGCGGACCAAGGCCGGCGGCGCGCGGGCGCTGGTCGAGGCGGCGCCATTGTCATCGCTCGATTTCTGCGTGTTCTTTTCCTCAATCGCTGCGGCGTTCGGATCGGCCGCGCAAAGCAACTACGCGACCGCCAACGGTTATCTCGACGGACTGGCAGAAAGCCTGCGTCGGGCGGGGCATCCGGCGGTCAGTCTGCGCTGGGGCCCATGGCGGGGCGAGGGGATGAGCGCACGCTTGGAAAAGGCTTCCCGCGAGCGTCTGCACAGCTGGGGCTTCGGTGAAATCGACGCCGAAGAAGCGCGTCCGCTGCTGGGCCGGCTGTTTGTGAGCGATCGCGATCCCGTCATCCTGCCGCTCGACCGCGAACGTTTTTCCGTCGCACTGGGCGAGCAACCCGCCGCCTTGTTCGGTCGCGTGGCGCTGCCGCGCGAGAAGAGCGAAATCGCGGCGGCGACGGCAACTGCGACCGTGTGGACCACTCTCAGTGCAACCGAGCGGACGGAAGCCGTGCGCGAGAAAGTGACGGAAGCGGTCGCCCGACTGCTGGGACTTTCGGCGGAAGCGGAAGTGCCGGGTGACAAGGGACTGTTCGACTTGGGCATCGATTCGTTGTCCGCGGTCGATCTCAAGAATCGCCTGCAAACCGCGCTCGGTATCAAGATTCCGGCTACACTGGTCTTCGATCATCCCACGGTCGATGCCATCGTCGTTTATCTGTCCGGGCGTCTCGCGCCGCCGAATCCGGCGGAAACCGCGCCGGTCGCGCCCAAGCCCCCTGTTCGCGCGGAGGAAACTGATCTATCCGGCCTTGATGAAGACGATCTTGAAGCTTTGTTGGCAAAGGAGCTGGACGAATAGGGCGGCGCCGTCTGCTTTGGATCGAAGTCTATGAGTCAAACGTTGGAGACCATTGGAGTTGTTGGTGCAGGCGTGATGGGCACCGGTGTGGCGCAGAATCTCGCCCAGTGCGGCATGAATGTCGTGCTGGTCGACGTGACCGACGACGTTCTGGCCCGCTCATGCGGGCAGATCGAACAGGCTCTGCGCTTTGCCGGCATGATGGGCACGGAGGCGGATAATGCCGAAGACCCCGATGTCGTGATGGCACGGATCAAGGCGACGACCGATTACGAGGCGCTGGCCGCGGCCGATTTCGTGGTCGAGAACACGACCGAGAAATGGGAGATCAAGGCGGCGGTTTATCCGGAGCTGGATCGGATTTGCCGCCCCGAAGTTGTTTTTGCGGTCAACACGTCGGCGATTTCGATCACACGTGTGGCCGGTCGCACGCAGCGCGCGGACCGCATCGTCGGGATGCATTTCATGAATCCCGTGCCGCTGAAGCCGCTGGTGGAAGTGATTCGGGGTCATCACACCTCGGCGGCGACGATCGCGACGGCCCACGCGTTTCTCGCTCAGATGGGCAAGAAGGGCGTCGTGGTGGAGGACTATCCCGGATTCGTTTCCAATCGCGTGCTCATGCTCACGGTCAACGAAGCGATTTTCCTCGTGCAGGACGGCGTTTCCAACGCCGCCGACGTTGACCGGATTTTTGTCGGCTGCTTCGGCCACAAGATGGGCCCGCTGCGCACCGCCGACCTCATCGGTCTCGATACCATTCTTTATTCCCTGGAGGTGTTGTATGAGAGCTACAACGATCCCAAATTCCGCCCCGCGCCGCTGTTGAAAAAAATGGTGGCCGCCGGTCTGCATGGCAGCAAAACCGGAGAAGGCTTTTTCAAGCACCCCACTTTCCAGCCGAAACAATGAAGCGAGAAGACATAGCTCCCCAAGTTCACGACTTCGTGGCGAAGTTTCTGCAAGGCGCCGAGTTCGAAGATAGCGACGATATCTTCGCCCTTGGCTTGGTGAATTCGCTCATGGCGATGCAGCTCGTGCTCTTTCTGGAGAAGGAGTTCGGGGTCAAGTTCGCCAAATCCGAATTGAAGTTGGACAACTTCCGCACGGTCGAACGCATGGCCGACATGCTCGTGGCCAAACAACAGGCCGGAGCGGTCGCGTCCTGACGATTCCCCGGCGCATCGAAGCTGGCCCCATGACGGAGAAGGTAACGCTTCCCGCGGCGGCTGATTTCCGCGACTACGCTGCGCGGCAGGTCTTGCCGCACGCGCAGGCATGGGATGACGCGGAGGCGATTCCGCGCGAGGTTTACGCCGATCTCGCCGCGCGCGGCTGGCTGGGCGGCCCACGCGAAGCGGAGTGGGGCGGGGCGGCGTGGCCGGCCGAAACGTTGGGCGAGTTTTGCGCGGCCATCGGCGGCGCCTCGATGTCGCTGCTCAGCACGCTGACGGTGCATCACATGGCGATGGCAATGATCGCACAATGGGGCGACGCCTCGCTGCAGCAACGTTGCCTGCCCGCCATGGTGCGCGGCGAAACGCTCGGCGCCTTCGCGCTGACCGAACCTGAGATAGGCACTGATGCGACCGCAGTGCAAACCCGCGCCGAGGCAATCGCTGAGGGCAGGTTTCGCATCAGCGGAGAAAAACTCTGGATTTCCGGCGGCACGCTGGCGGACGGTTTCGTGGCGCTGGCGCAAAACGGCGACGAAGGCCCGACCGCGTTCTGGATTGAGCGGGCGGCCGGCGGTGTCACCACTTTTCCGATACACGGCATGCTCGGCTTCCGCGCCGCGATGAACACGCGCCAGCGCTTCGAGAACTGTCCGGTGTCGGCCGATGCGCAGATAGGTCCGACCGGCGGCGGGTTTACCTTTGTCTTCAACGCCGGGCTCGATCTCGGCCGCTTCATCATCGCGTGGGGCGCGGTGGGCATGATGCGCGACTGCCTGGCGGCGTCGTGCGAGTATGCGGCGACGCGTCGGCAATTCGGCCGTCCGTTGGCCGAGCATCAATTGATTCGTGCTCACCTCGCCGAGATGCACACGGAACTGCGGGCGGCCGAAGGCCTCGTGCGGCGGGCGGCGGCGTTGCGCGACGCGGGCGCGCCGGACTCGATCATGGAAACGGCGACCGCGAAGTATTTTGCCAGCCGTGCCGCCAGCCGGGTGGCGGATCGCGCGGTGCAGATTCACGGGGCCACGGGCTGCGGTCCGGATTCGCTGGTCGGCCGCCACTTTCGCGACGCGCGCATCACCGAGATCATCGAAGGCAGCAACGAAATGCAGCAAATCATGCTGGGGCAGCACGCCCTGGTGCAGCACCGCCCGCGGCCGCGGCGGAACGCGGCCCCACCGAAAGGCGAATCCACCCGATGACGACCGCACTTTCCTCACGCCAGAAACTGAAGTGCGTTGTCTGGGATCTCGATCACACCGTCTGGGACGGCATTCTCGCGGAAGGTGACGCGCTGACGCTCAAACCCGGTGTGCGCGAACTGGTCGAGGAGCTCGACCGGCGCGGCATCATTCAATCAGTCGCAAGTCGCAACGACCATGCGCCGGCGTGGGCGAAGCTGGAGGAACTCGGCCTCGCGGACTACTTTCTGGTGCCGCAAATCAACTGGGGCACGAAGTCGGAATCGATCGCGGCGATCCAGCGTCGGTTGAACTTCGGCATCGATACGTTTGCGTTCATCGACGACCAGCCGTTCGAGCGCGAAGAGGTGGCGTTCACGCATCCCGAGGTGCGCATTTACGATGCGGTTGACGTGGGCGATCTGGCGACGCGCGAGGAATTCATGCCGCGTTTCGTGACCGAGGATTCGCGCGAACGACGCGCGATGTATCGCCGCGATTTTGACCGGCAGGCGGCCGAGGAACGGTTTGATGGCCCCAACGACGCGTTTCTCGCTTCGCTTGACATGGCGCTGACGATTGCGCCGGCGCAGCCGGGCGATCTCGAACGTGCGGAGGAACTCACGCTGCGCACCCATCAACTGAATACCACCGGCCGCACCTTCACGCACGCCGAGCTGGACCGGTTGCGTCAGTCGCCCGATCACAAGTTGCTCGTCGCGGAGTTGACCGATCGTTTCGGCACCTACGGCAAAATCGGACTGGTGTTGCTGGAAACGTCGACGACGGCGTGGCGCATCGATCTGCTGCTCATGTCGTGTCGCGTGATGGCCCGTGGGGTCGGTGGCGCCTTGATCACCTGGTTGCGGATGCAGGCACGCGAGGCGGGCGTGAAACTGCAGGCCCACTTCGTCGAAACCGACCGCAATCGCATGATGTATGTGACGTATCGGTTCGCGGGCTTCGAAGACGTTTCCGAAACCGATGGCGTCAGCTTGCTCGAAAACGATTTGAGCGACATTCCGCCGCTGCCGGCCTATTTCAAACTCGACGCCCGTCTCGCCGACTGAGTTTTCGTTTTTCGCCCTGATGAGTTCCCCGTCCAACAAATCCGAAGTCATGGCCCGCGCGCTCGCGGAGATTCGCCGGCTCAAGGCGGAGAACGCCGAACTGCGCGGGCAGGGCGATGCGGCGATGACGGCGGCGCCAATTGCCATTGTGGGCATGGCGTGTCGGTTTCCCGGCGCGCCGAATGCGGCGGCGTTTTGGGAACTGTTGCGCGCGGGGCGCAGCGGCATCACGGAAGTGCCGGCGGAGCGTTGGTCGCTCGACGATTATTATCACCCCGATGGCGAAACACCGGGACGCATGGATTGCCGACACGGCGCCTTTCTCGATCGCATCGACGAATTTGACGCCGGCTTTTTCGGCATCTCGCCCAAGGAGGCGCGTAGTCTCGATCCGCAGCAACGGCTGCTGCTGGAAATGGCGTGGGAAGCGATGGAATCGGCCGGCGTGCCGCATCGCCAGCTCGCCGCGCAGGAAGTCGGCGTATTCG